>JAZUJF010000043.1:0-7448 GCA_045642585.1 Candidatus Limivicinus sp. | reverse complement strand
AAAGCGGTTCTTTCACAGTAGAATCAAAGATTTTACTGTGAAAGCTCCGCTTCCACAGTAAAATATATTATAATATTCGCCCGTTCCTCGCCGCTGATGCGGCAACCGGAACGGATGCGAAAAAATTCCCATGCGCTATCCGCTTTCATTTATTGCGGTGCGCGATCTGCGCATGGAAATTTAATCAGTATTATTTATTCCTCATAAGGTTCTTCATTCTCAGTCTGTGGTCGAGAATGCTCTTGCGCAGGCGGAGATTCTTGGGGGTGACCTCCAGAAGCTCATCGTCCGCAAGGAACTCAAGGCACTGCTCAAGGCTGAGATTTCTGGCGGGGACAAGGCGCAGAGCCTCGTCGGAGCCGGAAGCGCGGGTATTGGTCAGGTGCTTGGTGCGGCAGACATTCACCGGCACATCGTCACTCTTGGGGGACACACCGACTACCATACCGCCGTAGACCTTGGTGCCGGGGGTGATGAACATGGCGCCGCGGTCCTGCGCGTTCCAGATACCGTATGCGCAGGCCTCACCGGTCTCAAAGGCGATGAGGGAGCCGGTATTGCGGCGGGCGATCTCACCCTTGAAGGGCTGGTAGCTGTCAAATACGGAGGCAAGGATACCCTCGCCCTTGGTGTCGGTAAGGAACTCGTTTCTGTAGCCGAAGAGACCGCGGGAGGGGATAATAAACTCCATCTTCATGCGGCTGCCCACAGGGGTCATCTGCTGAAACTCGCCCTTACGGGCACCCAGCTTCTCCATAACGGAGCCCATGTTGTCCTGGGGTACATCCACAACAACGCGCTCCATAGGCTCGCAGAGCTTGCCGTCGATGGTCTGGTACAGCACGCGGGGAGGGGACACCTGAAACTCGTAACCCTCACGGCGCATGGTCTCGATAAGGATGGACAGGCTCATTTCGCCGCGGCCTGCCACATTGAAGCCGTCGGTACTGCCCTGGATCTCGCTGACTCTCAGGGACACATCCTTCAGAGTCTCACGCATAAGGCGGTCACGGATCTGACGGGAGGTAACGAATTTGCCTTCCTGACCGGCAAAGGGACTGTCGTTGACGGAGAAGGTCATCTCCAGAGTGGGGGCGCCGATCTTCACAAAGGGCAGAGGCTCGGCAAAGCCCCTGGCGCAGACGGTGTCGCCGATGGTCACATCGCCGATACCGCTCATGGCGATGATGTTGCCGGCGGAGGCCTCGGTGACGGGCACACGGGTCAGCCCGTCAAACTGGTAGAGAGAGACGGCCTTCGCTTTCATGGAGGAGTCGGGCTCGTGATAGTTTACCACCTCGATCTCCTGATTCTGCCTGATGGTTCCGCGCTCGATGCGGCCTATGGCTATACGGCCCACATACTCGTTATAGTCGATGGAGCTGACAAGCATCTGGAACGGGGCTTCGGTGTCCATATCAGGCTGAGGAATATACTCAAGGATAGTCTCGAACAGAGGCTTGAGGTCGGTGCCCACAACATCGGGGGAGTAGCTGGCGGTACCGTGACGGCCGGAGCAGAACAGCATGGGAGAATCAAGCTGCTCATCGGTGGCATCCAGATCCATAAGCAGCTCCAGAACTTCGTCAATGACCTCATGGATGCGCTGATCCGGGCGGTCGATCTTGTTCACGACAACGATGACGCGGTGGCCCATCTCAAGAGCGCGGGAGAGGACGAAACGGGTCTGGGGCATGGGACCCTCGGCGGCATCAACCAGCAGAATAACACCGTTGACCATCTTCAGAATACGCTCCACCTCGCCGCCGAAGTCGGCGTGACCCGGGGTGTCAACTATATTTATCTTTGTATCGCCGTACCATACGGCGGTGTTCTTTGCCATGATGGTGATGCCGCGCTCACGCTCCAGGTCGTTGGAGTCCATGACTCTGTCCACGACCTCCTGATTATCGCGGTATACGCCGCCCTGCTTGAGCATCTCGTCGACCAGTGTGGTCTTGCCGTGGTCAACATGGGCGATAATGGCAACATTTCTAAGCTTATCCATACAAAAACTCCCCTAACAATCAAGCTTACAGTTCATCTTGAATCTTTTTCAACACAAAATGAAAGTTTAACACCGATAGGGGAGTTTTGCAACACAAATATATTTGATTTATCAGATTTTTTCGCGGAAGATCGCCTCCGCCCCATCCACGCCCCGATAGTCAGCCGTGAAGAAGGACAGTGATGAGGCGCGCAGTATGCGCTCTCTCAGGAGGGCACATTCCTCAAGGCATTTTTCCCGGCCAACAGGTCTTGACTCACGGCCAATGAAGCGCAGAAAATTGAGACTCATCACCTCGCGCAGCCTCTCTCCCGTGAGCCCCAGACAGTCCATCACAAAGTCCGGCCGGTCATGGAGGAAATTACCGTCGGAGGATATGGTCTCCGGACGACCGTTAAAGATGAAGTCACGGACTATCTCCGGGCGGCGGAGGTTTTCCTTCTCGTTGAAAGGCCTGCCCTCGGTGTTGTACACGAAGCGGCTGCCGATGTCGGTGCCGTAGATGATGCGTTCATGGAAGTCATCGAAGAATCGCCGGGTTTCCGCCCCTGTGAGGGAGAGATTTTCGTACAGCTCAATGCCCGGGGTCAGGTCGATACGCACATTTTCATATTTCTCCATAATGGCTCTGAGCCGGGGCAGCTGGGCGGACATGAAAAAGAAATGGGCAAAGTCGATGCGCAGAGAGGGGTGACGGGAGAGCACATTCAGTACCTGGGAATACTGGGCCTCGTTATTCACGAAGCTGTCATCGTACAGCCAGCCCTGCGCCGCCGCCCACACGGGCACCTTCGCGGCATCCCAGAAATTCTCCGGGTCATTTACGTGCCAGAGAATGGGTACCTGCTCCTCCTCACACCATGACCAGAAGCCCTCCCAGCATTTATCGTCAAAGTCGGGGATGGGCAGAGCCCGGCGCAGCTGAGGCTTGCCCTCAAGGAGCTTTATTCCGTCGGCGCCGCAGTCTATGAGCCTTTTTGCGTGCTCCGCCTGAAGCTCTCCCATGCGCTCTCCGGCCCGATAATAGAGGCATCGGTCAAGGCTGGCAAAGACAAAGAACCGCTCCGGGTACAGATATTTCAGAGCCAGTGCTTCCACATCGGAGGACACACGCTCGCCGTGAGTTATGACGGCAAGATTTGCGCGGTCTGTGCCGGTCCTGTCCAAAAGAGAGACGAAATATTCGGGGTCAATATCCAGACAGTAGTGGATATGACCGTCAATAACTTCGGTATTTCTGTACATACAGCTCCTCCGATGTTGAAAAGTTTATAAAGTCGTGGTAAGATGTCCCCATTCAAACACAATTCATATGGAGAATCAAGCATGAGTAATAATTTCTTTGCATATATTTCCCGTATGCGCTATATAGTGCGATGGAGCCTTATGAGAAACGCTCTGCCGGAAAATATTCAGGAGCACAGCCATATGACCGCTGTTCTCGCCCATGCTCTGGCGGTTATACGCCGGGATGTTTACGGCATCCCCTGCAACCCCGGCGACTACGCCGCGGCGGCACTGTATCACGACGCCTCCGAGATACTCACCGGCGACCTTCCGACTCCCATCAAGTACCACAGCAAGGAGATCAAGGGCGCATATAAGGAGGTGGAGGAGCTGGCCTGCCGAAAGCTGACGGAGACCATACCCACGGAGATAAGAGGCGAGTTTGAGAGCCTGATGTTCGGGCAGAAGGAGAAGCAGCTCCACGATCTGGTGAAGGCCGCCGACAGGCTTTCCGCATACATAAAGTGTATTGAGGAGCGCAAGACCGGCAACATGGAGTTCATCTCCGCCGAGGCGCAGGTACGGAAAAAGCTTGAGAGCAGCGAGCTGCCCGAGGTGAAATACTTTATGGAGCATTTCATCCCCGCTTTCGAGAAAAATCTGGATGAGCTGGGTACGCTGGAAGAGTAATACGGATCATCAATATTTTTCTGAAAGAATAATATTATATTGAATTTATATTGAATACCACAATAAACAGGACAATGTTTTTTGTCCTGTTTTTCCACGGGCAACGGTTTTCCGTCCCTTATGAGGTAATTGCCTTATGAACATTGATCTGACTGAAGGACGCATCGGCAAAAAGCTGCTGCTGTACTTCATACCGATTGCTGCGGGTACTCTTTTCCAGCAGCTGTACAATGCAGTGGATGCGATCATAGTGGGCAAATTCGTGGGCACGGTGGCTCTGGCTGCCGTGGGCGGAAGCTCGACCGTGATAACGAATCTGCTTATCGGCTTCTTCGTGGCTCTGTCCGGCGGATGCAGTGTGATAATTGCCCAGATCGTGGGCGCAAAAAACGATATGGCTCTGCGCCGAAGCACCGGTACGGCTGTGGCCTTCTGCCTTATTGCGGGCGCGGCCCTGTCTGTGACAGGCTTTGCTTTCACACCGGCTATGCTGCGCATACTGCGCACTCCTGCGGACACCATGGCCTCCTCCGTCACATATCTGCGGTATATCTTCGTTGGCGTGACGGCACAGCTCCTCTACAATATTGAGGCCGGTATCCTGCGTGCGGTGGGTGATTCACGCAGTCCGTTCATCTATCTCTTTGTATGCTGTATGGCAAATATAGTGATGGATCTGGTGTTTGTATGTGTGTTCAACATGGGAGTAACAGGCGCGGCACTGGCCACCATACTCTCCCAGCTCCTCAGCGCGGTGCTGGCGGGTATCAAGCTCTCCCGCAGCCGGGAGGCATACAGACTCTCCCTCAAAACTCTGTGTCTTGACAGGATCATGCTCCGCCAGATGCTCCATATCGGTGTTCCCGCGGGACTGCAGAACGCCATGTACAATCTCTCAAACCTGATAATTCAGGTGGCGGTCAACTCCCTCGGAACTGCGGTGGTGGCAGGCTGGGCGCTGTCCAATAAGATAGACGGCTTCTACTGGGCCTGCGCCAATGCCGCCGGTATAGCCGTGATGAACTTTGCCGCACAGAACTACGGCGCAGGGAGAATGGACAGAGTAAAGGATGGCCTGAAGCTTGGCCTGAAGGCGTTCATGGTGGTGACAGTCTGCTTCAGTGTCGTTCTGATGGCCCTCGGCAGAACGCTCCTGCCTGTATTCACGGATGATATGGCCGTGGTGGACGCCACATGGCATATCATGCTCTACATTGTGCCCTACTACTTCACATGGACATTTATCGAGATAATATCCGGCACACTGAGAGGCATCGGAGATGCCGTGGCGCCGGTAGTGATATGTGCCCTAGGGATCTGCGTTCTGCGTCTCGTGTGGCTTGCAGTGGGATTTTCGCTCTATCCCACGCTCTTCACGCTCTGCCTTAATTACCCGATCTCATGGGCAGTGACCGACATAGCCTTTGTGATTTACTGGTTTAAGGGCAAGTGGCAGAATAAGCTGCCAAAAATACAAAGCCTATAAATAAGTGATTGCTGAGTTATTCACTCCCGGCATCTGCTCTCGGTGATCATCGCTTATAAAAAAGGGTATTCCGTAATCATGCGGAACACCCTTTTTATATTATGAAGCACGGTTGCAATACTGTTTTTCAATAAAATTCCTTATTGAAAAGGAAGTGTGCCCTCGGCACGCTTCCGATTTGCGGCAAGAGCCGCAAATCCCGTCTCATGCAGTCTCTGACGCGCCTTCGGCGCTATAAAACGCTTTTAAAGCGTTTTATGGGAGACTGGTATAAAAAATCTTGTTTGACGGAAATTCATTGTTCGTCCCGGTAGTACCCTTGACCCAAAATCCGAACAGATAGTAGTATGGCGGATAGGCACGATTCTGAAAATGCCCCGCATTCACTTCGTTGAATGAGATCCATTTCCTTTGCATTTCCTCAACAGGATAATTGTCTATCGGCAGAATGTATGGGGTCCCATGGGAATAATCGAGGCCGAGAGCGATGACGAGCTCACCCGGCTCGATGGCGAAGTCCTCATCCGACAGATAATCCTCAGAGGAGGAAATATAACGATATGACACATTTTTAAGCCGACTCTCATCTATGGGAACGGAAAAGCCCGGGTAAATAATTGTGGTCTTATTCCAGCTCTCGTCAACTGCGGATATGACCTTTTGATAGAAATTATCCCGGATCTCCTCCTGAGATTCGGACATGGCGTAAATTAACGCTCCGCCTCTGAGCACCATGAATACTGCAATCAGGAGAGTCACGGCCTTTGCCATGCCGCCTCTGTCAATGATCCTTCCTGCAAAGGCAGCAGCATATAGATCCGACACAAGCAGAAAGGGATAGAGCGTCCTGACAAAATAGATCCGTACAAACAAATTGTAAAACAGAAATACCAGCACAACGATCGGGAGGATCCGCTTGAACAAACGACCTTTCTCACTGTAATGCCCCGAAAAACACTGTCCGGCAAAGAACACCGGCATCAGCGGAAGGCCGGAATAGAATGTGAGATACAGGGCAGCATATATAAAATGATTCCATGTACCGCCGACATCATTCATCAGGCTGTCATCAAAATATGTGGAGAGCTCTCGTGTGGTTACTCTTATAATGTATTCCGGATCCAAAGCTGCTTTAGGAGAGAACAACATGAATCCGACTATTATCATAGCTATTCCTGCAATAACAGCCGGAAGCCTGCGGCGGCAATACCCATTCTTTATCCTTAAGGTAAGGGCATAAATCGGCAGGAGGGAAAAGAGAATAAGAGGATATTTGACAGAGGCAAGAACTCCGGAAAGAAAGAAGGATAATAATGAAAGGACGCTTCTGCTCTCATTCTCAATGCTCTCTGCGGTACAGAAAATGAGAAGCATCAGCACAAAGGCGATTACCGGCTCTCCTGTGGCGTATCTTGACTGCTCAATATGGAAGAGGGAAAACACGATCGTAAGAGCATAAATGATCTCTGCGCTGATGCCGGAGTGAAAAAACCTCCGTATGATAGCCAGCCCTGTCAGTCCCGCGCAGGTAAAATAAAAAGCGCCGGCAATTCGTGAGATGAGTTGGGGGTCGTATTCCTCACCGGAAACACGGGATGTAAGGTCGGCGGCGATATGAAAAGGAAGCTGAAAAACGATTGCACCCTCGGGATACTCCTTGCGCTCAACATAATCCTCCGATTGCCCCGTGACATACAGGGACAGACTGCGAGCGGCGGAAAAGAGAACCCTCTCATCCGGATGATAGCTCATGCCGTGCTTTATGCTGACCCCTCTTGAAATGAGCATAGCAAGAACCAGCAGCACCGAAAGAACCAGTGAAACAGACTTAGCTGAAGCTTTTCGATTAATAATACCTGCGAACATGACTTCGATCTGCCACCACCTTTTTTTTAGGGCAACGCCGCATAATACGCCTGCGGCATCTACCGGATAAAATGCGCCCCGATTTAGTCACTTTTTCTTGCAATACACAAAGTATTCCTGCAAAAAAGTGCCGTCATCAGAACTCATTTTCTCTCGGTATCTGCTCTTGCC
>JAZUJF010000042.1:0-15534 GCA_045642585.1 Candidatus Limivicinus sp. | reverse complement strand
GCCTTTATTATTCCATGACAATACGGAGAGTATGCAAAAAACATGGGTACTGCAAAAAAACAGTACCCATGTTTTGCTGTATTCGGCTATCTGCCCGTTATACTAGTCTCCCATAAAACGCTTTAAAAGCGTTTTATAGCGCCGAAGGCGCGTCGGAGACTGCATGAGACGGGATTTGCGGCTCTTGCCGCAAATCGGAAGCGTGCCGATGGCACACTTCCTTTTCAATAAAAATAAAGAATTTTATTGAAAAATAGTATTAGACATCGTTTACAATAAAGCCAAAGCCGCTTTTATCCGGATCCTCACGACGAAGCTCGGTCATGGGGCTTGCAAGACCCACAACGCCAGCCTCGGAAACTCTCTCCGCCGGCTTTTTGCCGCAGCCGTAGAGACCCAGCAGCAGTATTCCGATCAAAAGAGCTATAAATGCAAGTGTAATTTTTTTCATATCGATCCCCCCGTTAATGCCTTTATACCCGATAGACGGCAGAGAGAGGGAATTTGTTCCATTCAGATCATTATTTCAGAATAATATCACAGATGCGGTCCACATCCTCTTTGTTCAGCCCCGCGTAGAGGGGCAGAGTGAGCACCCGCTCCCCGATGTACTGAGCCACGGGGGTGAGAGCGGGATCGAAGCCCGGTCTGCCCTTGTAGCAGTCAAAGGAATTGGTGATGGGATAGAAGTATTTTCTGGCGATTATATTTTCCCTGCCCAGCATATCGAATATTTCATCCCGGTTATACTTGTACCCGTCAAAAACCACGGGGAAATACGCATAGTTGGACTTTATGCCCTTCCGGGGAGTACATAGCCTGATACCGGGCACATTTTCAAGGCGCTCAATATATCTGTCGTGGGCCGCCTTGCGCTCCTCTATCCAGCTGTCCAGATGGCGCAGGTTACACAGACCCATAGCCGCGCAGAATTCGTTCATCTTGGCGTTGCCGCCAACGAAAGGCACTTCCTCCGGGCCGTGTATGCCGAAGTTCTTCAGGTCATTGACCTTCTGGCGCAGGGAGCTGTCGCTGAAGCACAGAGCGCCGCCTTCAATGGTATTGAATACCTTGGTGGCGTGAAAAGAGAACATGGACGCATCGCCGAAGCAGGCGGAGCTGACGCCGTTCAGGGTAACATCAAAGGCGTGGGCGGCGTCGTATATGACCTTGAGACCGTATTTCTTCCCCAAGCGGGCGATCTTATCCACATCGCAGAGATTGCCGTAAACATGGATCGGCATGATGGCCACGGTCTTATCGGTTATGAGGCCCTCGATCTTATCGGCATCCATGGTGTAATCCACCGGGTTTATATCGCAGAATACCGGAGTGCAGCCGGAGCGGACTATTGCGTGGGTGGTGGAGGCAAAGGTGAAGGGAGAGGTGATTATCTCACCCTTCAGGCCGTATGCCTCAATAATGTTCTCCAGAGCCAGATGGCCGTTTGAAAGCAGGCACACATTTTCAACGCCCAGCCTATCCTTCAGCGCCTTTTCCAATTCCTGATGCTTCTGCCCCATGTTGGTCAGCCAGTGGGTGTCCCATATCGAGCGTATCTCCCGGCAGTATTCCTCAAATTCGGGGATAGATGAACGGGTAACATTGATTACATCAGCCATTATAATCATCCATTTCTTTGCTTCGCGTCGGTATAAAGGTTAATGAGAGCGCCGCATCCTATCACGCGAAGCAAGGAAATGATAAGATGATTATTAATTTTGATCAAATTAGTGTGAAAGGAACTTTCACACTAATCATCCATTTCTTTGCTTCGCGTCGGCAAAAAGGTTAATGAGAGCGCCGCATCCTATCACGCGAAGCAAGGAAATGATAAGATGATTATTTTTCAGCACACTGATCGTCCGTTCAGCCGTGATCTTCTTTTATGGAGCGCACGGCAGAGGCGATAACAACGAACATGAGCACCGACAGGGGCAGACCGATAAGCAGAGCCAGCATCTGAACAGAGTTGAAGCCGCCCACCCTCAGCAGCACAAAGGTGATGGCACAGATGACTGCGGCCCAGAACACTCTGCACCAGCGGGGGGCCTGGGAGTTGCTGTCGGCGTGGATATATGTGGTCTCTGCGGCCACAAACGCGCTGGAATCGACCGTGGTGGCCATAAAAACGAAGGTAAGTATTGCGACGATGACCATGACGAGCTTTGCGCAGGGCATGGTTTCAAGAATTGCCATGATGGCGGCAGGCTGTCCCTCGGAGGCCAGTACAGAGGCAATGTCGGCGGTGCCGGTCATCTGAAGCTGAATACCGTAGTTGCCAAGGGTCGCCATTGCCACCCAGCAGCCCAGTGAGCACCAGATCATCTGACCGAGGGCGATCTCCCGGAGGGTGCGGCCCTTGGAGATACGGGCATTGAACACACCCATAAGGGGCATATAGACTATGAGCCATGCCCAGTACCACACGGTCCAGTTCCGTACAAACTGACCGTCGCCGTAGGGATCGGTGTAGGTGGCCATGTGAATAAAGTTCTGCAGATACAGACCGATGGCGTTGACCTCCGCCCGGAACACATTCAGAACGCCGGCCAGAATTCCCACAAAGACCATGAACGCAAAGGCCAGAGCCACATTGGCATCGGACAGCCTCTTGATGCCCTTGTCCAGACCCAGATAAACGCTTGTGCCGAAAATGCCGATCCAGATAGCGAGGATCACGGCCTGCAGCACGGTGACATACTGATCGGGAATGTTGAAAATCCTCTGGATCAGCAGAGTCAGCAGCGGCATACCCAGACCCATGGAGGTCACAGGGGCAGCCACAGCGCCGAAGGTGCCGAAAACATCGATAACGGCTCCGGGCAGCCGCTCGGTCTGACCCCTGAGGACAGGAGAGCAGGCGGTGGACATATTGATCTGCTTCTGGCCTCTGTTATAGAGCATATAACCCACGGCTATGGAGGCGGGCACATACAGCGTCCACGCATTGAAGCCCCAGTGATAATGGGTGTACATCGCGGCGTACTCATAGGCCTCCAGAGAGAAAGGCTCCGCATGGAAGGGAACGGCCTGAGAGGAATAGATGGTGGTCTCAATGAAGCCGAAGACGATGAGGCCGGCCGAGCAGCTGGTGGTAAACATCATGGCGATCCATGAGAACTTGGAATATGCGGGCTTTGCGTCCTCTCCGCCCAGCTTTATTTTGCCGTAGCGGCTGAAGGCGATCCAGAGAGAGAATACGAATGCCGCCAGATTTGACACCACGAACAGCCAGTCGAACTTCTCCGAGAGGGCGGCATAGCAGCGGTCAACGGCCGCCTTGACGCCCTCCAGATTGACCGACACCAGAACAAGCATCAGGGCGATAATGGCGACGGTGGGTATGAATCTTTTTTTATCTATTCCTGTGTGCATGAAAAAACTCCTTATTATTCACCTCTGAGACCCTGCTGATATACGCTCTCCAGATAATCGAAATCATCGTAGTAGATGAGGACATTTTCACCCTCGGTGTTTGTGATCTTAACGGTATCGTTTACAAGCTTTATGAATTCGCAGGTCTCCCGGCAGTCATCGGTGGCAAAAAGTATGTCGCCCAGGGGCATATAGGGGTGTATCTCATCTCCCGGCTGGGCAAGGCAGTCCACGACTATGCCCGGAATGGCCGCGATCTTCTCAAGACCCTCAACGGAGGCAATAACGCCGCCCTTGTTCGTCCAGAGCATATAGCTGGAGCCGCAGCGCGTGTACGCCTTTTCCTGCGGCGCGGGCAGCTCTTCGGGCAGATTTTTCCTGCCCAGAGCATAGTCCACGATCCATGCCTCAATGTCGAAGTCCAGCAGCATATTGATGGGAATGTACATCATGTCGCCGTCAAGACGGTAGCCCATCTCAATGATATAGAAGTGACCGTCCTCGTCAAGCATGACCTGCACCCACGCGACACCCTCGCGGCAGCCCACCTTTTTCAACACGGCCTCTATGTAGGGGTTTATCTCCTGAACATATCTCTCCACATAGGCGGAGATGGTGGATGTGATGGAATAGCAGTTTTTCGGCTCACCGGGCTGGGAGTACATGGCGCACAGGCTGAGAAGCCTCACCTGACCGTCCGCCATGGCGTAGTAGCTGTACCACTCCTCGCCCTTGAGCATTCTCTCAACTATGAGCTTTGTGCTCCTGGAGCAGGACAGGGCGTAGTGGCAGGCGTTTTTAAGCTCTTCCCGGGTGTGACAATAGCTGATGCCGCGGTTGGAGCTGAGGTCTACGGGCTTTACGACCACCGGCAGCTTTACCCGGTCAAGCTCTTCATCGGTCACATCGGGGCTTATGAAGTAGTCATCGGCAAGAGGGGCGTTGAGAGAGCGGGCCAGAGCCTTGAAGTCGGCCTTGTCTCTGGAATAATGCCATGCCTCGGGAGTGCAGTAGCACTGCTTGCCCAGACGCCTTGACAGCTCCATGCACATCTCGAGGTTGAATTCGCTGACGCCGCACACGACGCCGTCAATATTCTCCTCCCGGCATTTCCGCTCCAGCGTGTCCAGATCGCCGGTGTTTATCATCCAGTATTCATCGCTGATCTGCTTGCCAAGGGATTTTTCCGGGGGCATATAGTCGGTGACGATGGTATAGATGCCCTGCCGCCTGGCATAGCGAAGCATTCCCAGAGTACCGTAGCTTGTACCCAGCATGAGCAATTTCTTCATATAAATGTCTCCAAATTAATCAACTATGACACGGATCCAGCTCTGATCTGCCATACGCGCCTCCAGCTGTTCCCGGTCGGCAAAGTTCATAACGAGAGTGCCGATGGCCTTGTTCGCGCCGGAAAAGGCTTCCACCCGGTCGCCCTTCCCGACCCACAGATCCTCCTGCACCACAAAGGGTATGAGCTCCTCGTCAACAAGAAGCTCCCGGAAAATGCCGGTGCTCTCGCTGTGGAGGATGATCTCGGCCCAGCAGCCGGAATATACGGGGTCTGCCATATCGTCCACCGGCATACCCACCGCGGCCTTGACGGCGTTTCGCACGAGGTTCACGCCGGAGGCCATGTGCAGCACCTCGCTGAGCCTGTTGCCGCCCCCTCTGGGGGACAGCTCCATTATGTAGGGCTTACCGTTCACGGCAAGGCGGGATTCAATATTATAGACAGAAGTTCCGAGCCCCAGAAGTGTCATCAATCTCTGAATTTCGCCCCGAAGCTCCTCCTGTGCCCATTGGGGCATGGTGGAGGGCCAGCTGTATGCCGCCGGGGTGTAGGGATTCTCGGCGCCGCGGTCGAAACGCTGATCGTCAAAGGAGGCGTATTTCAGCACGCCGTCCACGGAAAAGCAGTCACTGTCGGAGGAATAACCGCACTGGGTGAGAAACTCTTCTATTATGAAGTCGCCGCACAGAGAGTTGTCAACCGCGTGATCTATGGCGGCGGAAAGCTCCTCATAGCTGTCAACACGGCTCACGCCCTTGCTTCCGGCGGAGTCCACCGGCTTTACGATGGCGGGGAAGGAGAAAGAGTCGCGGAGAGCGGAGGCCTTATCCGAATAGCTCTTTGCCCAGGGCACATTGAAGCCGTTGTCCCGGAGAAACGCCCGGAAGAGACCCTTGTTCTGGAGAATGGATACGCTCTCATAGTTTCCGGCAAAGGGCAGACCCATTTTCCCGGCCACATATGCCGCCGTCACAACGCCGGGGTCACAGGCGAAGCTCATCACGCCGTCAATATGAAGCTCACGGGCAAGGGCAAGAACGGCGTCCTTATCGACGATGCTCACATTATGATATTCGTCGGAATATTTGTGGGCGATATTGTGGGGGAGATAGTCACAGGTCACGGTGTATATACCCAGCGCCTTTGCCTCACGGATGACGGGCAGAATATATCTGGCCCCGCCGAGAAGAAGCAGTTTCTTAGACATAGAGAACATCCTTATTCCGTATATCCCTTGTATCTGCGGTATTTCTGATGCAGAATCGGGAAGGTGGATTTTACAAAGTTGGTGGCCCGGAATTTCAGGGGCTTTGTGCGCAGCAGACGGCGGTAAGGCTCCTTGCGCAGCTCCTTGTCCTTGCCCTGAATGTAGAGCAGATTAAAGCTTGCGTCCAGTATCCGCTCGTCCACCATATCCAGCAGCTTTTCGTCCGTCACATGGATGCGGAAGCATCTGAGCATAGCCAAAACTCCGGTGTAGAAGCGGTTGAGCTTGTCAAACTGGCTGTGAACGCCGGTGCTCCAGGCATAGGGATTAGAGTCGAGCCGGTACACGGACATGGCCCGGTTCAGGAAATGCACAGGGCCGTTTTCAAGCAGCCACAGACCGTACGGATAATCGCCGAAGCCGTAATCAGCGGCAACATAGTAATAGTCGGGGGGATTTGCCAGGATAGCGGTCTTGGCGAGGACAGAGCTTGTGTGCCAGGCGTGGTTCATGCCGGGCAGCACCTCGGAAAAGCCCATATCGCAGTCTGCGTCACGGCTTACCAGAATTCCGTCGGGCTTGTCCCCGGCGCAGTAATGGAGAACTGTGTTGTGGACACAGGCGGAATAATCCGGATGGGCTTCGAGATAATCCACCTGCCGCTGGAGCTTTGTCACATCGCACCAGCGATCGTCACCTTCACAGAAAGCCACATATTTACCCCTGGCGTTGGGGAAAAAGACCTCATAGTAGATGTCCCTGTTCTGGGAGAACAGGTTCTTTTCCTGATAGAAGGGGCGGACAATGTCGGGGTATTTCTCTTCGTATTCTTTTATAATGGCGGCAGTGCCGTCGGTGGAGCAGTCATCGTTCACCAGCAGCTCAAAGGGGAAATCCGTCTGCTGGGATACTATGCTCTCCAGTGCTTCCCGGATATAAGCCTCGTGGTTATATGCCGTGCACATCACGGTCACCATACAGTCCTTAGGTGCCGCGGTCGGTATATTGTTGATCATATTATCTTCCATATCGTTCAGCCCTGCCATCTGTTATTCAAAGCCCATCTTTTTTCTGTGGGCTCTCTGTATTCCGGGCAGGAGGCATTTCACCAGATTTTTTGTCCGGTAGCTGAGGCCCTGCCTGCGCAGGATCTTGCGATAGGGATCCTTTCTCTGCTCCCGATCCCTGCCCTCAATGTACAGCAGTTCAAATTCGTGCTCAAGGATCGCGTCCTCGACCTGGGCCGAGTGCTCCCTGTCCGTATATTTCAGCAGGCACCGCAGCACGGCTATCTGACCCTTCAGGAAACGGAGAAGCTTCCTGTAGCTCTCCACATTGGAGCTCCACGATGTGGGGTTGCTGCCGATGCGGTACAGGGACAGGGGTCTGTCGATATAATGGACCCTGCCGCACTGAGCCAGATACAGAGCGCGGGGAAGATCGTCGAAGCCGTAGTTGAAGCCGATGTTGAAATACTCCGGGAGGTCTTTAACATATTCGCTTCTGAAAACAAGAGTGCTGGGGTGGTAGGAGTTGCCCATACCGGAGAGAATGGTGGAGAAGGCCACATCGTGATCTCCCCGTCCTTTGCTGTGAAGGGCGTCCGGTATGGAGCCGTCGCAGTAGTGGACAACGGTGTTTCCGACGCACGCCGCACAGTCGGGATTGGCCTCCAGATAGTCCACCTGAACCTGCAGCTTCTGAGGATCGGTCCAGTAGTCGTCTCCCTCGCACAGGGCGATGTACTTTCCCCGGGCGGCGGCGATGAGAATATCGTTTTCCACATTGACGCCCTGAGAATACTGATTTTCCCTCTGATAGAACACCCGGAAGAGCTGAGGGTACTTCTCCTCATACTCCCGAATTATATTGGCGGTGTTGTCCGGCGAAGCGTCGTCGTTTATCAGCACCTCATATTCAAAGGTGGTCTGCTGCTTTACGAAGCCTTCCAGCGCGTCCCGTATGAACTTTTCATGGTTATAAGCTGTACAGATTACAGAAACCGTACATTCCTTTGTCATAGGGCTTCCTTTCTTCCGCGGCCGTTGAGCTTTTTTACAACGGACAGCATGAATTTGAAGCTGTCCACTCCAAACAGGAGTGAAGCGCCCACATAGATCGCGACGCCAAGCGGCACCTGTATTATAAGCGTGAGAATATCGCTCAGCCCCAGCATGGTGATCGGATAGATACATACGCCCATGAGAACGCTGAGAGCCAGCGCCGGGAGCATATCCCGGGTCTGAGACATTATGGAGTAGCCCAGCAGCTTTCGGTTGGGCCAGGCGTTAATAAGAAGAGAAACAAGACCGGAGACGAACTGAGCCAGAGCCACCGCCAGAACGCTTATCCTCATTGCGGCAAAGAGAAGCGCTATTCCGATTATCTCCTTTATTATCTCCTGCCAGAGAAAGATATCGCTTCTGCCCACGGCCTTGACGGCGTTGAGATTTGCGGTGTGGAGCGGGTAAAACGCGTACATGGCGCAGAAGATCTGGAGGTAGGGCACGCAGGGCACCCATTTTTCAGTCAGCAGCAGCCTCACCAGAGGCTCGGCGCATACGGCCAGACCCATCATAAGCGGCATCATAATATATGAGCTCGTCTTTATCGCCCGGCTGGTCATCTCGCGCACCTGCGCTCTGTCATCCTGCTCCTGACTGAGTACCGGCAGGAGCACGCTGTCGATGGAGTAGTTCACATTCTCCACTACCAGATAAGACAGCTGATCGCCCTTGTTATAAAAGGCCAGATCGGCGGCGGTGTACCGAAGCCCCACCACAAGCTGGGAGATCTTCAGGTAGACCGTGTCCAGCAGAGAGGACACAAGCAGCTTCCAGCCGTAGGATACAAGTCCGCCCAGCCGCTGCAGAGAGAACATGAGCCGGGGCCTCCAGCCCACGGTGAGCCAGAGGATAGCGGTGTTGACGGTGACATTTGTGAGCTGCTGTGCGACCAGAGCCCAGATGCCGAAGCCCCTGTATGCAAGGGTGATGCCGACGATGGCGGAGGAGACAGTCCCGCCCAGAGCCGAGAAGAAAAAGCGGCGGAACTGCATTGTGCGGGACACATAGGCCTGCTGCACATTCTTTACGCCGGAGACCACCAGCGTCAGTCCCAACACCCGGATGACGGGAACAAGGGACATATCCTTATAGAATTTCGCTATCAGCGGGGCGCAGAGAAACAGGCCGAAATAAAGCACGAGACAAAAGCTGAGGTTGAAGTAGAAAACAGAAGAGAAGTCCAGATCGTCCGCATCTTTTTTCTGGATAAGAGCGTTGGCCATACCGCTGTCCACAAACACCTGAAGAATAGTCGTGATGACCGTGACCAGCGCGATGGAACCGTACAGAGACGGCTCCAGCAGGCGGGCAAGAATGATGGAGACGACGAAGGACACTATCTGCGCCCCGCAGCGCTCCATAAATCGCCATATGAGATTTGAAAAAACTTTCTGCTTCTTATCTTCCATGAAACGAAACCCGCTTATCCGCATTTGTATCAATAAGGATATCAACCAGCAATAATTCATTTTATTATACTTCAGAACAGCGGTGTTTTCAATGTTTTTGTTATGTAACGGATTAGAGCCCTTGATTTTCTCCCTGCTTTTGTATATAATGATCCGGCAAATGCAGCGGTATCGAAGTGGTTATAACGGCCCTGACTCGAAATCAGGTGTACTGGCAACAGTACCGTGGGTTCGAATCCCACCCGCTGCGCCAACAAAAATCCCACATTTGTCTGCCAAGACAAGTGTGGGATTTTTGAATGATGTTTGCCCTGACAGGCACATGATGTGCCCTGCGGGGCAAGAGGGGCAAACATCGCATCATTGCGGAATGAAATGGAGCAGCATCATTTCGGAGCACAGCGACGAAACATCATTTCATTGATATTGCCGCGATCACCGGGAATTCATTTCTTGTGTGATCGCTTTTTTATAGTACAACAATTTCACATAGAGCATGGCAGAGCCGCGCTCTTTTGAGGCACAAAAAATTATTGAAAGAAAACGGTCCTTTTTTGCATTTCATTGTTTCCTATTTTTTGACAGGCTTCTTTCTGCTGCAATAATAGCATTCGACGTGTTTACCGAATTCATTCGGCTGCGGACAAGTGCCGTCCCCACTGACAGGAAGCCCTTTCTTGCGAAAATTCGGACAGCCTCCGGGAAATCCGTCTCCTCCGGTGATCTGCTCTAACTGCTCGTCCGTCAATTTCATTTTTTAATTTCTCCTTTCAAGGCGTTCAGTTCTTCCTTGGTTTTCACGGCGTTCTCCTTAATGCTCAAAACGGAAGGTACCGATCACATATAATAAAATCTGTGCGGACTGTCAACATAAGGACCATTATTGGAACGACAGCTTGGATTCGGGCAGAAGGAATAATACAATCCGTTTGTCTCGTCATATCCTCCATATACCAAAACAGCCTCTTTGCACAACTGACACGTCCTTCCGGGCGAATTCACATGACCTCCTGTTACCTGTGCCAGCTGCTCGCAGTTGAGTTCAAATGCTTTGCTTTCTTTGTCCATAGTTTTTTGTACTCCGTTTCTTATTTATTTGCGTCGACTGTCTATACGAAGGATTCCAAAAAAGGCTACATTTTTTTATTGTTTCACAATTCTTCTATGCCGAGGGGCAAGGCAGCAGCGCGGCATTTGCGGCAGATGCGAAAAGTTCAGATGCCGCATTATGCGGTGTCGCCTTAATACTCTCTATGTCTGCGCTTGCGGGCGGCTTCCGACTTTTTCCTGCGGCGCACGGAAGGATTCTCGTAATGCTCGCGCTTTCTCGGTTCTGCCAGGGGTCCGGTTTTCTGAAGCTCGAAACGGTGCTTTCTTTCCTCAGCCGATAAAAAGCGTTCTTCCCCATCGAGATCTTCCGGACTGTGATCAAGGCCGCCTACGACCTGTTCAAGCGCTTCTTCCGTCAGCTCGGCGAGCTTGCTGTTCAGGGCTCCGGCCTCCTCGTTAATTGCGTTCAGTTCTTCTGCTTTCATCGGGACACCTCATTTCTTTATTTCATTATGTATTTTTCATTATCGGGTTTTTCGGCAGATCATCATGGGAGACATTGCCGCCGCATACCTGAGCCATTTCCTCCTCGCTCAGCGCTGCTTCCTCTTCCCTGAGGGCACTCACTCACGGTTACTCATCACCGGAGAGCGGGTAATTGGTCCTGATACGGACGGTTGAATCACCGCCGGAGCGCAGGTCTTTGCTTTCGCGAATGACATCTACCTTGACCTGACCGTGATAGCCCTCCGCATTGCGGTCGGCAACGGAAAACCAGGATCTGGTGAAGAGGGGGATCGGGAAGTGCTTAATACCGCCCGCGACCTGCCTGAGTTCTTCCTCATTAAGCTCCGTGAGCTTTCTGCTAACGGTTTCTACCTCTTCCTTGAGGGCATTCAGTTCTTCTTCTGCTTTCATGGCGGTTTCTCCTTCTGCATAGTCCTTTATTTATTACCGAAAAACTTTCTTTCTGCCTCTTCTTTTGTATCAGGCGTGTATATATGGGGATTGAACTGAGAATTATCTGACGGGTCAGTAAAAGTTCCACCAAACGGGAACTGTGTTCCGATGCCCACCATAATAGCGGCTGCAAATTTGCCGCCCGTGACCTGCCTGAGTTCCTCCTCGTTAAGCTCCGCGAGCTTCTTGTTCAGGGCTTCGACTTCCTCTTTGAGGGCGTTCAGTTCTTCCTTGGTTTTCATGGTGGCGATCTCCTTTCAAGTATTCAGCGGTTTGAAAAGTGAGGACTCTTCCTTTCTACGCTCACATCATATCACATGAATTCCATTTAAATTCCACACGAAAAACATTCGTTATGAAAAAGCTACGGCTGGGGAAGGTTTTTGATTCTGAATTTTTTTATTCCAAAAACAGAATATATTGTACATCAATGCTGTGAATTTTTCTACCTTCAAACATAAAAAAGCCGCAGAGTTTTTATGCTCTGCGGTCTTCGCCCTGCTTGAGTTTGTTTTCTTATCAGCGCTTTGCTGTGCCGGATCACTTTTTCAGCACGCGCCTGTAATTGCGGCCGATGTTGTCCCACAGCTCGATAGGATCCTTGGCGGCGACAGATGTGCCTAAGCCGCCCCGGTAAGTCCATGTACCCAGACGGTCAACGCCCATCTCCTCGTACATATCCACGACTTTATCTATCTGCTTGAAGTCTGCGGGCCTCTCGCTGTAGCCCATGAGCCAGCGCTCGGACTCCTTGCCGTACTTCTTTGCTATGCGCACGGTGCGCTCGGTGATGTCACGGAAGAAGCTCTCGGGCAGACCCCACTTGATGATGGTGGTGGAGAACACATCGAAATAGGGGCAGGCGGCCACCATCTCCCAGTTGTCGTAGCCGCGCAGCTCTGTGACATAATAGCTCTGGAGCGTGGCATGGACACAGCAGGTGATCTCCAGCTTGGGGTTATACTCCTTGAGAGCCCTGGAGCAGTCGGCAAGAGTCTTTAATGCCTCTCTCCAGCGGAACTGCTTCACATCGTCGTTCATGAACTTGGGCATCTCGTAGCCGTAGTAGTCCTCAAACTTCTTCATGCACTCCGGGCAGCGGCAGGACCAGTCATCCCCGGCGCCCCCGGTGATGGAGGCATATGCCTTGGGGTAGGCGTAGTGAGGCTCATCCCAGAAGAAGCCGTCAACCTCGGTCTCCCGGGCAAGTCTCATGCAGCGGGAGGTGAAATAGTCACGGAAGGAATTGGTGTTGAAGCAGGCAAAGGGCAGGATCTCGCCGGTATATGCGGAGACCTGGCGGTGATGGATATTGTTCTGTAGGAACAGGGACACCTGCTCTCCGCCGAAATACTTGCCGATGCCCCATGTATCTGCCAATACGCGCAGACCCATGGAGTGAGCCTTCTTCACGATCTCGTTGATGTTGGGGAACCAGAAGTCCATATCGAACTCGGTGATGGCAAGAATGACGGTGTCGCAGCCGTGCTCGATCATCTCCTGAAAATCGCGTTCGGCGTGCTCCACATAGTTGAAGCCGTAATAGCTTATTGCGGTATGCTTAATGGACATACTTTTTCTCCTTAATTACTTATTGAGATATACAGGCTTGCCGGTGTAGATGGACTCGTAGCAGCGGACCATGGCCTCCACGGTCTGGCGGTGCCAGCGGAGGTTTATTTTAGGCTGCCTGTTATTGAGGATATTGTCGCAGAACTCATCCATCATGCCGATCCACTCGTCGAAATAGGTGTACTGGACGGCATAGCGGTTGTTGGGGCCGCCGCAGTAGCTGTCATTGGGGCCGAAGCAGTCGGCCTGAATGATGCCCTCGGTGCCCACGATGGAGAAGTTGACCTCCATGCGCTTGGGGTGCAGATCCCAGTTCACGGGAACCTTGGTCTTGGCCTCATGGCGGCTCCATGAGGGGTCAAGGAGGAACTTGCAGCCGTTCTTCATTCTTCCGGTGACATACACAACATCCTCTTCCCTGATGTCGCGGATGTTGTCGGCCACATCGGCGTACACATAGTCATAGTCGCTTCCGGTGACCCAGCGCAGCATATCGAAGATATGGGGGTGGTCGCTGAGAGCGCCGCCGCGGCAGCGCTTGTCACCCTCCCTGATGGGTATCTCCCTGCCGTAGCTGATGTTGGGGTCGCCCTGCCATGGGAAGGCCCACACGGGAGACAGGGTGATGTTGGTGGCATTGAAGGAGATGATGTCGCCCACAGCACCCTCCCGGGCAAGCTGAAGAGCTCTGGTGCAGGTGGGATTGTAGTGCATTTCAAGCTCCACCTGACACAGAACGCCTGCGTCATCCACCATCTTTATCATGCGGTCGTACTCCTCAAGATCAAAGGTGGGGATCTTCATGGACAGCATATGCTTGTGGTACTTGCAGCACAGCTCCATATCGCCGTAATGGCGGAAGTTCTCGGAGGCGATGATAACGCCGTCGATCTCCGGGTGCTCTATGAGCATCTGCTCGGTGCTGCGGTAGATGGGCACATCGTAGCCGTAGTCACGGAAGTTCTTCTCCACCTCGTCGGTGGCGCAGGAGACAGCGACCCAGTTTATCTTGTTGTTGTCATGCAGAGTCTGATAGTATTTACGCACATGGGCGTGAGTAAGAGACGCAATAGCCAAATTTACCTGACGCATAATTTTCAGCCCTCCACTTCTGTATTGCTCAGCGTAGCGCTGGCCTTTTCCGCGGCGGCCCATACCTTTTCGATGTGGGCGTAGTCACGCCTGAGCTGCCTGATGCGCTCAGCATCGGTAAGCGCCCAGAGGATGAAGCGGATGCAGTCGGCCTCGGTGTTGTTCATGCCGTAGAGCTCGAAGTCGATCTCGTTATACTTCTCGGTCTTCTCGCCCTTGAACACATAGATGGGGTACTGGACGGTCTGGGTGTCAACAGGCAGGTCGGAGGCGATACCGGTGCGGGCCACGACCTCGTGGAGAAGCACAGGCTCGCTTCCGTCGGGCAGGAAGCCCAGCTCCATACTGGCCTTCAGGTTGTTTTTGGTGGACATGATGCAGTTGGTGTACACATCGCCGCTGAAGTCAGCGAAAACATGGTCGATCTCGGAACGGGTTATGAACTCGAAAAGATTTGTCTCAAACACAGCTATGTCCTTGAGGGTGCGGGTGAATGAGTCATGGGAGACCATGTGGTGGATGCGCATTGCAAGTGCGGGCTCTACCATGCGGCGATCAATAAGACCGCGCAGCTGGATGTACTTGGGCTGCGCCTGCCAGTGGAACATGGGCACATTCTCATAGCAGTCATCGGCGAAGCTCTTGTTGAAGTCGTAGAAGAAGCGGAAGCAGCCCTTGTCGCAGCAGAGCTTCACAGCGCCGTCTTCCAGCTCGACCTTCAGATCCTGGGCGGCCTTATACTTGTCGGCCAGCTCAAGCAGTTTAGGGATGAAATTCGTATCCATTTTTTCCTCCATTCGGCCATGCCGAATAAATTGATTTGTATAATGCGTGGTAATTGGTAGCGAAGCGGCCGAGCGGTAGTGAATGGACTGCCGGGGGCAGTCCAGAGCCGCGAGGTGACCGAGCCACGGCGAGACCCGCTTGCGGTGGATGAGGTTTTCCCCTGCTTGCAGGGATGAAATGTACCGCAGTCCAACAGGAGAAACCTCATCAGTCACCAGTGTGCGCACTGGTGCCAGCTTCCCCTTGTGCGCAAGGAGAAGCCTTAATGAGTGATCTTACAGCATTTTGATTCTGGGGCTGTACTTATCCAGATTCTTACGGTTGAACTCATCGCCGCCGGGTACATTGGCAGAGCGCCAGAAGGGAGGCTCGATGCCCCGGGCAAGGCACTCCTTGGCGCACTCGATCTCCAGGCGGTGGACTATGTAGAAGTCGGTCATGGTGGGGATGGGGCCGGTGGGGGGGTCAAAGCCGTCCAGCTTCACAACGGTATCGCCCAGAGGATTGTAATCGTCTATGCACACATCCGCCAGATCGAACAGGTTCTTTCTGGAGGGGTGGCGCAGCTCATAATCCATGGGGATATTGTCCTGCCAGTCGGAGGAGGAGACGGCGATGATCTTTGCGCCGTGCTCCCTGGCCTCCATAGCCGCGTCGATGGTGGCGGCGTTGGTGCCGATGTTGTGGTAGATGATGAGCACATCGTCCTTCTGCAGGTTG
>JAZUJF010000041.1:0-9773 GCA_045642585.1 Candidatus Limivicinus sp. | reverse complement strand
ACATCACCGTGGGCAAAGTTGATAAGACGCAGAATACCGTAGACCATGGTGTAGCCTATGGCGATAAGGGCGTACTGTCCGCCTACCGAAATGCCGGAAATAACATATGGCAGGGCGGTTTTCAGTGCATTCATCGGAAATCCTCCAGTTATATCTAAGTCTTTTGGCGCAGAGCAGGCTGTCCCGAAAAAAGATACGCTAAGTCAGACGCAGGTATCCCCTTTCGGGGCAGCCCAGAAAACGCACAGTTGCTGGCGGGAGCGAAGTACCCCCGCCAGCACCGATTATCATCTATGATTTGACAGCTTCAGGCTATGTATCAGCCGGCCTTTGCCACGGTGACAAAGTCCCAGACACCGGTCTCGGTATTGCATTCCTTGACGAACGCGCTGTCACGCATAGCGTCGCCTATGCTGTCGAATGCGATGGCGCCGGTAATACCGGTGTAAGTGACGCCGGGCAGAGCCTTCAGCACAGCGGCGGGATCCGGGGAGCCAGCGGCCTTTATAGCCTCAAGAGCCATGAAGTATGCGTCGTAACCCATGACGGTAACAGCAGCCAGCTCATCGTTGCCGCCGTTGTTTGCCTTTGCGGTAGCATCGGAGTTGATCCACTGCTTGATAGCCGCGTCGAACTCGGCATTTGCGCCTTCCTGATAGAAGGTGGTCACGCAGATCTCAACATCGGTGCCTGCTGCCGCCTCAAGGATAACATTGGAGTCCCAGGTGTCGCCTGCCAGGATGGGCATACCCAGATCCTGAGTGTCGGCCTTTGCGATGATCTGAGCGGCGGCCTCAGTGGATACGGGGGAGAAGAACACGTCGCAGCCCTGATTCTGAGCATTGGTGATGTAGGTGGAGAAGTCCTGAGTTCCTTCGGGGAACTGCTCGTATACGCAGTTGTCCTTTCCGAACGCTTCGATGAAGTAGTTGCAGAGACCGCCGGAGTAGTCATCGCCCTGCTTTGCAAGGCAGTATGCCTTGGACGCGCCCAGCTCGTTGGCCGCAAAGTTTGCAAGAACGGTGCCCTGGAAGGGATCCAGGAAGCAGATGCGGAAATACACATCGCAGTCCGCGGTGACCTGGGGGTTGGTGCAGGTGATGCCCATTGCGGGAACACCGGCCTGCTTGAAGGTGTCGCCGGCGGCGATGGACACGCCGGAGCCGTAGGAGCCGAGAACGATGGAGACGCCGCTGGAGATCAGAGTCTGAGCCGCAGTGGGAGCCTTGTCGTTGGAGGAAGCGTTGTCAGCATAGACAAGCTCCACATTATAGGTCTTGCCGCCGACCTCAACAGTGGGGCAAACCGTATTTGCGTACTGGACGCCCAGAACCTCCTGCTTGCCGCCCGCGCCGTTGTCGCCGGACTGAGGCTCGAAAACGCCGATCTTGATGGTGTTGCTGTCAGCCTTGCTGCCGCAGGCGCACAGGGCAAAAACCATTGCCAGTACAAGTACAAATGCTAAAATCTTTTTCATTTCCTTGATCCTCCTGATTTTCTGCCACTTTTGTCCGTTGTTGGCGGACAGTTGTTTTCGTGGTGACGATATTTTGATTATGCACTATGTTAAAGTAAAATGCAATAAGATTATATTACCAAATTGTGTACAAATAGGTATGCTTTATTGGTAATTTTTCACAATGAACGGGCTCGTTTTCCGGTCCATGTAACCTTTTCGTTCCTTTTTTGCGTCAAAAGTGAGGGAAAACAGGTCATGGGCATCACTTCCGATGGTAAAAATACGCTGTGCCGTGTCGGAAAAACTATGAATATCCGCCGGCTTTGTCAGTATTTGGCAAACACCTTTCCCGTTCATCTCCCGGATAATCCCGCAGCCGACACTGTTCGCCGCCAGTATTCTGGCATAGGGGGGACGCTTGGGAATACCGTCCTTTCTGATACCCAGGGCGGCACAGAGGGCGATGCGCCTCATACGGGATATGGCATAACGCTTTGTATATGCCTCCGCTATGGCATCCTCAAGAGAGGCCTGCTCATGTATGGCGCTGTACAGCCGCTCCCCTGCCCCGTTGTCGCCGTCGGGGGCATCCGTGAAGCTTGCCGCGGGCAGCATACGAAGTCTCGCCATCATGCAGGCATTGTATATCTCCGGCTTTGAGCAGAAGCGTCCCGCCTGCTTTTCCCTGTTTATAATATCGTAAACCTCCTCCGGCACCAAACGGGCTATGTCCTCGCCCTCAGAGAGCAGCTGCCTTATCTCCGAGGAGGAGGCAAAGCCCTCAGCTCCCGCCCTGTCGTGGCCGTTTCCCTCCCGTGCGACGGCGATGGGGCGCATATCATAGCCGTTTCTGATTATTGCCTTCAGGTATTCAACGGCGAGGATATTATTCGGTGACTTGATGAGCTCCGCAGCGTCTCCCAGACGGCGGCGCAGTATCTTCTCTCTGGCCGATGCGTAGGGAACGGTCCTGTCTCCCCTCATGAGCTCACGCACCTCGCTCCGGAAATCATCGGAAAGTATTTCCCGGGCTATTTTCTCAAGGGCGCCGGTATCGTCGTTCTCCGCGCCGAAGCTTATATGATCCGCCCCCGCGGCGTTGAGCAGATACACCGCCCCTTCCGCGAAGCCCTCTGCCGACAGCACCGACCAGGGCAGGGGCAGCTCGATGACAAGATCGGCGCCGCAGCGGACGGCCGCCTCGGCTCTGGAATATTTGGTCATGCAGGCGGGCTCTCCCCGCTGGACAAAATCCCCGGACATGACGCAGACCACAGCCGTCTCCTCCCCCGCAAGCTCACGGGCCCGGCGGAGCTGATGCCTGTGCCCCAGATGGAACGGATTATATTCGCAGACAATACCGATTATTTTCACGATTATTCTCCCAAAGCCAAAAAGGTCTTGATTTTTCCGATAATAGTAATTAAAATAATACGCGGTTATTTTACTTTATTAATTCTTTGTTGGCAATAGAAAGGAAACAGAAAATGAAAATACTCGTTATAAACGCCGGCAGCTCTTCTCTAAAGTATCAGCTGATAGATATGGAGACCGAGCAGGTCATGGCAAAGGGTCTTTGCGAGAGGATCGGCATTGACGGCCATCTGAAGCACACCCCTCTGTGCTGCGATAAGCCGGTTTTCAATGAGGATGTGGCGATGCCCACTCACTCCGAGGCAATAGCCGCCGTCATTGAGAAGCTCACCTCCGGGGAGTACGGCGTTGTGAGCTCCATGAAGGAGATCGACGCTGTGGGTCATCGTGTGCTCCACGGCGGAAGAAAGTTCTCCGCCTCCGTACTTATTGACGATAAGGTCATGGACGCAATAGAAGAGTGCGTGCCCTTCGGCCCTCTCCACAATCCCGCAAACCTCATCGGCATCAATGCCTGCAAGAAGGTCATGGGCGAGGATGTGCCTCAGGTGGCGGTTTTCGACACCGGCTTCCATCAGACCATGCCCGGCAAGGCCTGCGTTTACGCCATCCCCTATGAATACTACGAGGAGGACGGCATCCGCCGTTACGGTTTCCACGGCACCTCTCACCGCTATGTCTCCTCCCGCTGCGCGGAGATGATGGGCAAGCCCATTGAAGAGCTGAAGATCATCTCCTGCCACATGGGCAACGGCTCCTCCGTCTGCGCTATCGACGGCGGCAAGTGTGTTGATACCTCCATGGGCTTCACCCCTCTGGTGGGTCTGCCTATGGGCACCCGCTGCGGCGATCTGGACCCGGGCGCAATGCAGTTTATCATGAACAAGCACAACCTCTCCATTGACGAGATGCTGACCATCCTCAACAAGAAGTCCGGCGTTCTGGCCGTTTCCGGCGTCTCCTCCGACTTCCGCGATCTGCACAAGGCCGCCGCCGAGGGCAATGAGCGCGCGGCTCTGGCTCTGGATATGTTCCATTACTGGGTGGCAAAGGTGGCAGGCTCCTATGTTGCCGCCATGAACGGCGTTGATGCCATCATCTTTACCGCCGGTGTGGGCGAGAATTCCGCCGCATCCCGCAAGGCCATCGCCAGCTACTTCGGCTATCTGGGCGTAACCATCGACGACGAGGCAAATTCCAAGCGCGGCGAGGATATCATGATCTCCACTCCCGATTCCAAGGTCAAGGTCTTCGTTATCCCCACCAACGAGGAGCTGGTCATCGCAAGAGATACCAGAGACATCGTCTCCAAGCTCTGATAAGAATACAGGCCGCACCCGTCCGAGAGTGCGGCCATTTTTATACCGTACAATATTATTATAGGAGGATCGGTTATGTCAAAATTCTCTGAGTTCTTTTTCAGCTCCAATGAGCCATGGCAGATGATCCATGTAAAGCGCTGTGACCCGGACGGAGAGCCACGGGCCGTTATCCAGATCGCCCACGGCATTGCCGAGCACGCGGAGAGATACGCGGACTTTATGGAGTTTCTGGCCGATAACGGCTTCGTTGTGGTGGCAAACGACCATCTCGGCCACGGCAAGACCGTGACGAAAGAGGAGGACAAGGGCTTCTTCAGCCGTGAGGACGGGTGGAACACCGTTGTAAAGGATATGGACAAGCTCCGCGACATCATGCACAGGGAGTTCCCCAACATCCCCTATGTGTTCTTCGGTCACAGCATGGGCAGCTTCCTCACCCGCACATACCTCATTCAGTACCCCGACAAGTACGATGCCGCCATCATCAGCGGCACAGGCCACCAGAGCAAGCTCCTTGCGGCGAGCGGCTACGCTATGGCCTGCCTGTTCTCGAAGAAGAACGGCGAAAAGTCAACAGGCAATGAGCTCAACGGTATCGCCTTCGGGGCATACAACAAGGGCTTTCAGCCTCAGCGCACAGTGTTCGACTGGCTCTCCAGAGACAACGCCGCGGTCGATGAGTATATCAGGGACCCCATGTGCGGCTTTGTAGCCACAAACGGCCTGTTCCGGGACATGATGGGCGGTATTCTGTTCATGATAAAGCAGGAGAATATCGACAAAATGAGCAAGACCCAGCCCATATACTTCATGTCCGGCGCCTGCGACCCTGTGGGCGAAAACGGCAAGGGTGTGGAGAGAGCATATAAGGCCTTCTGTCAGGCAGGGCTGAAGGATGTGTTCATGCGTCTCTACCCCGAGGGCAGACACGAAATGCTCAACGAGCTGAATAAGGAGCAGGTATATCAGGACATCCTAAACTGGCTTAACGAAAAGCTGTGATCCGATACCGAATGGCGTACTGTATAATTACAGAAAAAGCAGAGCAAAAAAACGCTCTGCTTTTTCTGTCCCCGTGACAATTACTCTTTCGCTCCGGTCTTTTCTTTTTTCCTGATCAGCACAAGAAGTACCCCTGCTACCACAGTATGTACGATAATACACCAGATGCTTCCTTCCACGCCGAAATCGACATTGTAGAAAAAGCTGCTGCCGTTCGCGGTAGAGGAGAGGATCGACATACCTGAGGGATTGCCGCTGTTCGGAAGGCCGAAAATAAAATCCTGAGAGACATTCCAAAGCTGATGCAGGCCGCAGGCAGACCATATAGAGCCTGTATAGATATATATGAGAAGATATACAATACCCGCCAGAGCAAGGCTTATAAACGGTATGAGCCCATAGCTGGGATTGGCAGCGTGCAGATAAGAGAAATAAGCACCGGACAACAGCATCGCCGCTGTGAAGGAGAATCCGCCCTCCTTCAGCTTTCCGAAGAAGAACACCCTCGATTCCAGCTCTTCCTGAGAAGCCTGAAGCAGCACCGCAAAGAATGCCAGAATGAACAGTCCCACATTAAAGCTCTTTGCTCCGGAAATGGTAATATCTCCGTGAAGCACGGCGCCAAATACGCAGACCGCGTTCATGGCTAAACCAATCAGCATACCGATGAGAAGCTTTGAGAGCCTGTTGTTTCCCTTTCCGGGAAGGAAGGCTTCAAAATACTTCCGCTCACCCTTTACCGCAAAGCAGTATACGGCAAATATACCCCAAAAAACCAGATGTCCCAAATAGCGGATAATGGAATGCAATGCGGGATCGGTCTCGGCAAGCGGGGCTATAAGATTGAAATACCTCGTCCGAATGAAATATCCGAAATAATGGATGCCGTATGTCAGAAACACCGTAATGACCAGCACCTCAAACAGCTTTTTCCTGTCTGTGATCTTGTTTTCTGTAATCATCATCTTCCTCCAAATCATTAAAGATCAACACAACTTAAAAAAGAGTCAAGCTGCGTATATTATACAGATAAGAGCCTCTGCGAACGCAGCGGCTCTTAAAGTTATGTTATATGTCAGGAAATTACTCCTCGACCTCGGGGACAACGCCGGTGGCCTGACCGTCAGCGGAGACCTCATATACAAGAGCCTCGGCCTCAGTCTCGGCCTCTTCCTCAACTGCCTCAACAGCTTCCTCAGCTGCGGGAGCCGCGGGCTCGGACAGAGCGCGGATGGACAGGGAGACCTTGCGCTTCTCCTCATCGATAGCGGTGATCTTCACATCCACAGTCTCGCCCACAGTGAGAACATCCTCGGGCTTCTCGATGCGGCGGTTAGCGATCTGGGAGATATGGATCAGGCCGTCAACGGAGGGCATGACCTCGGCAAACGCGCCGAAGGGCATGAGCTTCACGATGGTGGCGGGGACAACATCGCCGACCTTGCACTTGTCGGTGTACAGGGTCCAGGGGTTGCCGTCGGGATCCTTGTAGCCCAGGGAGATCTTTCTCTTCTCGCGGTCGAACTTGATAACATAAACCTCGACCTCATCGCCCACATTGACGACCTCGGAGGGGTGCTTGACACGGTTCCAGCTCAGAGCGGTGACATGGACCATACCGTCCACGCCGCCGATGTCAACAAACGCGCCGAAATCGGTCAGGGACTTGACAACGCCCTGATACTTCTTGCCGACCTCGATCTCGTTCCAGATGGCCTCAGTGCGCTCACGGCGGGCGGCCTGAGTGACCTTTCTGATGGAGCCGACAACACGCTTGCGAGCCTTGTTGACCTCAGTGATCTTCAGCCTGACGGTCTGCTTGTGCAGCTGGCTCAGCTCTGCCTCACGGGGCAGATCGGTCTGGGATGCGGGAACAAACACGCGAACACCCTTGACATTGACTACAACGCCACCCTTGTTCTCTTCGGTGACAACGCCTTCGAGAACCTCGCCGGACTCAACAGCCTCTTCAACATCGGTCCACATCTTTGCTGCATCCAGGCGCTTCTTGGAGATCATCGCCGTGCCTTCAACATCGTTGACTCTGACAACGATCGCTTCGATGGTGTCGCCGACCTTGACTGCGTCTTCGACCTTAATGCCGTCATCGGTGAACTCGGAAGTGGGGATGAAGCCGGAATACTTGGTACCCAGATCAACACTGATCTCGGTGCCGGTGATAGCTACAACAACACCGGTAACCTTGTCTCCATTATATATAGGCTTCAGAGTTTCCTCCAGCATTTCGTCAAAAGACATTTCGGGTTCTGCGGATTCTGTGACTTTGATTTCGTCGCTCATTTTGTTTCTTACCTCCTTAATTATCCACGCAGGCGTGGACGCACCGGCCGTGAGGCCAACGGTGTGACAGTCCCGAAGCCGCGCCAGATCCAGCTCCTCCGTCCTCTCGATGAACTGAACATTGTCACAATGCTCCGAACATATCTGAGCCAGATGGACGCTGTTGGCGCTGTGCTTTCCGCCGATCACAACCATGGCATCGCAGACCGAAGCCAGCTTGGAAGCTTCCTCCTGTCGCGTGAAAGTTGCAAGGCATATTGTATCAGATATTTTGGCATTTGTACATCTTTTTTTTATTAAGTCGCAACATTCGGTAAAATTACTGCGAGTCTGGGTCGTTTGAACCACAACAGTTATCGTTTTTCCCCAAATTGACGGGTTTTCCTCGAGCCACGGGCCTAATTGTGCCGCATTTTCAAACACCTCGTGCTCTCCGCACCAGCCGCGGATCGCCTCCACCTCCGGGTGCTCCCTCATGCCGATTATGATAACGAACTGCCCCTCCGCCGCTGCGCGGGAGACGATGGTATGTATCGCCTTTACCTTCGGACAGGTGGCGTCGGTCACAACGGCCCCGGCAGCGTCCAGCCGGTCATAAACGCTCTTCGCGATCCCGTGGGCACGCACCAGCACATGGTCGCCCCGGGCGATCTCGGAGGCGTCCTCCACCACGCACATACCCTTTTCCGACAGGGCCCGTACCACATCCTCGTTATGGATGAGCCTGCCCAGACTCTTGCATTTTCCCTCAGAGGCAAGCAGCTTCTCTGCCATGGACACCGAGCGCTGAACGCCGAAGCAGAAGCCCGCGCTTTCGGCAACTATGATCTTCTTCATTCATATTCACCCTTCAGAACAGATTTTCCCGCCACGAAGCCCGTGGACCACGCTATCTGCAGATTAAAGCCGCCGGTGTACCCGTCCAGATCCAGCACCTCTCCCGCAAAAAACAGCCCGGAGACGAGCTTGGACTCCATGGTGCGGGGATTGACCTCCTTTGTGCTGACGCCGCCGGAGGTAACTATGGCCTCGTCCACCGGTCTGGTACTGGAGACGGACACCGGGAACGCCTTTAACAGACGCAGCAGCTTCTGCCGCTGCTCCCGTGTTATTATGTTAACCTTTGTGTCCTCAGGGATACCGGAGAGCCTGATGAGAACAGGTATCATGGTATGTCCCGCCAGATCGCCCAGAGCATTCTTGAACTCCTTGTTCGAGTATTTCTCGAAGTCCCGGAGTATTCTCGCGTCAAGCTTTTTCTCGTCAAGGGCGGGCTTCAGGTCGATTTCAAGCCGGTAAACGCTCCTGCCCATGTTTCTCATATGGGAGCTGGCGGAGAGCACCAGAGGGCCCGACACGCCGAAATGGGTAAAGAGCATCTCCCCCAGCTCTCTGTAAATGAGCTTATCATCCTCAAATACGGACAGGGTCACATTTTTCAGGGAAAAGCCCTGCATCTGGGCGCAGTAATCGTCATCGCTCTCAAGAGGGACAAGGGAGGGGCGAAGAGGCGTCACCGTATGTCCCGCGGCTTTTGCCAGTCGGAAGCCGTCGCCGGTGGAGCCGGTGAGAGGATAGGACAGGCCGCCTGTTGCCACGCAGACAGCCCGGCAGTCCACTGTCCCGCTCTCGGTACTGACTCCCCGTATTTCCCCGTCCTCAATGACCAGTGCTCCGGCCCTTGTATGTAATACCCGCACGCCCGCCTTCCGGCACAGTCGGGCCATCGTATCGGCCACATCGTTTGCGTTGTCGGACACGGGAAAGACCCTGTTGCCGCGCTCCACCTTCAGAGCCAGACCCCTGCTCTCGAAAAAGCTTATGGTGTCATTGGGCGAAAATCTGTTCAATGAGCTGAACAGAAATCTGCCGTCGCCGGGGATATTCCCCATGAACTGCTTCACATCGCAGTAATTCGTCACATTGCACCTGCCCTTGCCGGTAATGCGCAGCTTCCGTCCCAGTGTCCGGTTCGGCTCAAGGAGAGTGACCTTTATTCCCCGCTCCGCGGCAATATAGGCGCACATGAGCCCCGCAGGGCCGCCGCCGATCACCGCAAGCTCTGTACTGTTATTATCCATTTCCTAACCTCTGAGTGGTTATAATCGTCATACGCATTAATGTGCGCTACCATAAATGAAAGCCAAGAGCGCAGGCGTATTATGCGGTGGTGCCTTAATAGTTCCCCTCGGAATAATCCCGGATATCATATCCGGCAAGGCGGGCGTCAACGCACCTCAACAAGCTGTTCAGCGTGGCCTCTTCCACAAGCCCGTTAATGTCCTCAGTGTATTTGTTCATTTCCTCGGGCTCAT
>JAZUJF010000040.1:0-10340 GCA_045642585.1 Candidatus Limivicinus sp. | reverse complement strand
GAACGGATAACCAGCGAAAAAGGCATTCTGCTGCGCATGAACCGCTCTATTCAGTCAGAGGGAGCCTTTGGAGTTCTGAAGCAGGACTACAATTTCCGGCAGTTTCTATTGCGTGGAAACAAGAAGGTAACGACCGAGATTATGCTGATAGCGATGGCCTACAACATGAACAAGCTGCACTCCAAGATACAGCAAAACCGTACCGGAACGCAGCTGTTCAGAATAGAATCCGCTTAGTTTTCAACAAAAACGAATATTTGACCACTCAGAGCAGGCAAAAAACGGCGTGCTCCGGTTGTTTTTGCGCAGTTTTCAACCAACACTTGCGAAAACCGCGCTTTTTTCTTGAACACAGGCATAAAAATGGGGCTGCGCAAAATTTTCATTTTGCTACAGCCCCTTTTTGTTCGTTATGTGACAAATGTGGTGCCGCAGACGTAGAGAGAAGATGATCCTGTAATAGGATAGTCTCAGATACAACATAAGTATAGCTGACAGCGACACAATAAGGGAGGAATTACTTGAGTTCGATTTTGGGGATCAGTTCTTCCCGCTCAGACTCGGAAAAATAATATCTGGGCGAGTTATCAACGCTTGTATTCCTGTTCTCGATAATAGCCAGCCTGCTTCCGGGCATCATAAACAAGGTATGCCATGTATTTGGAAGCACATTATATATCCTGCCTTCTTCAAGCCACGTGCAGGTAGTATCGTGCGGTTTGCCGTCTCTGCCTGCCAGCAATAATGCACAGCTCCCACTCAAAAGTAAAAAAGCCTCGGCTGTCTCAAGGTGTCGGTCAAAGTATGTTATTCCATCAGGCAGATACATCGGGGTCGAGTTCAGCAACGCAACACGCCATGACTCGAAATCGACAAGGGGCTTATACCCCGGAGCCTCATGAGAAAAGATCTGAAGTCCGTCAATATCCATTTTTCTCACTCCTTGTTAAATGTTTGCTGTAGTCATAATAACTACATTATTGCGTATCAGCATCAGTGAATACTGGATAAGAGATTGGCGGCGCTCATCATATACTTCTCCGTCTCGGAATAGTGCTCGCTGACCAGACACAGAAAAATAAGGTCAGAGACATATTGCTGAGAGTAGTGAGATGAGACCGCGCCTATCCTCAGCTTGCGCTCTATGGCAGGAGTCTGGAGGCAGGCGTCTGCGTTCATCCCCACAGGTGAAGTCGGGGAGCCGGTCACTGCCACAACATATGCCCCCTGCCTCTTTGCCGATTTGACCGCCGAAAGCACGATGTCCGTATTGCCCGAAAAGGAAAAGGCGATCACCACATCACGGCTCGTAATAGTCAGAGTTGAAAACAGACTGATATGGCTGTCACTGACAAAAACAGCCCTCTTCTTGACTCTGAACAGCTTCTGCTGCAGATCCATCGCCGTAATGGAGGAGGAACCCATACCTATAAGATAAACACAATCGGCGCTGTCTATCATGTGAATAACCTTTGACAGCTCTGCCTGATTTACCCCCTCAGCGGTGGCAGTGCAGACATCCGTTATCTGGGCGAGCAGCTTTTTGGTGCAGCTTGAATAGGAATCGGTGGAATTTATTATCATATCTTTTTCAAAAAACTGGTTGCTGCTGAAATATTTTGCCAAACCTACTTTCATATCCGCAAAGCTGTCAAAACCGATCTTCCTCGAGAATCTGACAATGGCCGCAGGAGAAGTATCAGACAGTTCAGCCATTTCTTTGGCAGTTTTCGATAAAGCCTTCTCCGGGTCATTGAGTATGAAATCTGCTATACGGCGTTCAGTCTCGGTAAAGGCGCTGTAATGCTCTAAAACAGGAACTAAGATCATTAATCATACCATCCGTTACAAATTTGTTTTATTGTACTGCGTTTCAAAAAATAATTCAACTATGAAATGCATTACAGTCGTTTTTTCTTGTTTTGTTGGCTATTTTCTACAGAATGGCAACTGTGATTTTGTGATAAATGCGAAATAGCGTTTCATCCGCTGAAAAGATATTGAAATAACATTTCAGCGGTGCTATAATGCAGATACAACAGGTTGGCGTGGTTTATAAGAAATGCCACCCGATTAAATTACTGTATTTCTTAAGGAGAACTGTCTAATGAAAGGTCTTATATTTTACGGCGACAACAAGACAGAGGTGAAAAACTTCCCTATTCCAACGCCCGGTCCCAATGATGTCGTAATTAAGATTAAGGCTTCCTCCATATGCGGGTCTGACAGACATATGATCGAAGCTCCACACGAATTGCTGGCATCCGGCACTTTTGCCAAAACAGGCGCAGGAAGCCCTGCATATCCTTACGGCGGTGTAAGCGGCCACGAAGGAGCCGGTATTGTCTACGCGATCGGTGAAAATGTTAAGAATGTTGAAGTCGGCGACAGGGTTACCGTCCATCATCATCAGGGATGCGGCGTCTGCAAGCATTGCCTTAACGGTGAGCCTATGCTTTGCGAAAACAGGATATGCTCCGGTCACGGTCTTCCCGGCATGAATGCTCAGTACTCCATGATCGATGCAAAGTGTGTTGTAAAGCTCCCCGATGAGATATCCTTCGAGGTCGGCTCTTTCCTTGGCTGCCAGGGCATTACCGCGTACTCCGCTCTGAGAAAGCTTCAGGTTTCCGGTAACGAGCCTGTGGTCATCTACGGTCTCGGACCTCTCGGAATGATGGCAGCTCTTATGGCAAAGCACATGGGTGCCACCGTCGTCGGCATCAACAGAAGCGACTACAGACTGAACTTCGCCAAGGAGCACGGTATCTGCGACTATGTTCTCAATTCCTCCACCACCGACTGCGAGGAATGGCTGAAAAACTTCACGCACGGTGTGGGCGTGAAGAAGGGCATCATCGCCTGCGGCGCTCCCCAGATGATGTGGCTGAGCTCCAGAGCGGCATCCGTAAAGGGCGAGATCGTTATTATCGGCGTATCTGAGAACGCACTTGACCCCACGAAGGATGCTCCGTTCACCTTCGACGGGAGACACTTCGTGCGTAAAGAGCTCATTATCCGCGGCTCTTATGTTATGCCGATGGGACTGTTCGACGATCTGTTCCGCTTCCTCATTGACAAGAAGGTAGATCTTGATGTTCTCACGACCCATCGGTTTACCATTGAGGAAGGCGACGAAGCCTTTGATCTGTTCAACCACGGCAAGACCGGAAAGGTCGTATTTACATTCGATGACTGATTGTATCTGTCATTAATCGTTTTGGCTTTTATCCCCGCCTTACCGGCGGAGAAAAAGATAAAAAATTTTTTAGGAGGAAAAACATGAAAAGAGTTCTCGCACTGTTAATTGCCGTAGTTATGGTATTTGCCCTGGCTGCCTGCGGCAATTCAGCAGCACCTGCAGCACCCGCAGCTCCTGCGGCTGCACCTGCGGCGGCACCCGCTGCAGAGGCACCGAAGGCAGAAGAACCGAAGGCAGAAGAGCCTGCAAAGCTGATGGCTGAGCCCATGACCTTTAAGGTCTCTTTCGCAGAGGATGCAAACAATGTTCTTGTTATTGAGTGCCAGAAGGCATTTGATGAGATCACTGAAGCTACCAACGGCGATCTGAAGTTCGAGCTGTTCCCGTCCAACGCTCTTGGCTCCATCCCCGATGTGGCAGAGCAGATGACCCTTGGCGCTCCCATTATCCACTCCTTCGGTATGGATGGCCTGGCAGAGTACTGCAAGTCCTTTACCCCCCTGTCCAGCGTTTACACCTTTGAGTCCTATGATGAGTTCTTTGCTCTCATGGAGACCGAGTTCTGGGACAACCTGATGACTGAGCTCCGTGAGTCAGCCAACTTCTATGTAATCAGCGCAGGCGCAACCGGCTGGAGAAACTTCATCTCCTCCAAGCCCATTCGTTCCGGCGATGACATCAAGGGCATGAATATCCGTATGGGTCCCTCCGAGATGCCTCAAACCTTCATTAAGCTCCTCGGCGGCTCTCCCTTCACCTCCACCTGGGCCGATAACTACACCAACATCCAGACCGGTATCTATGATGCCTGCGAAGGCCCTCTGTCTCTGATCTACAGCTCCAGCCTTTTCGAGGTCGGTAATTACCTGACTCTGTCCGAGCATATCCTCAACGCCCCCATGCTCACCGTCAGCGGCACTTATTGGGATATGATCCCCGCTGAGTATCAGGCAATCGTTACCGACAGACTGGATGCAGCATTTGCCCGTCTGCTTGAGCAGCAGAAGGTCGATGATGCAAGCTGGGCACAGAAGTTTGAAGAAGCCGGCTGCGAGGTCATCGTTCCCGACAAGTCCACCTTCTCCCGTGTTGCTCCCGACCTGCTGAAGGCACTGGGATTTGAGCCCAGCATTTACAACGATATCCGCGCCGCGATCGAAGGCGCTATGGCAGCCAAGTAATCCAGGACAGTATTTAAGTTATTAAGGTTTTAGGTATCATATGGTTTCATAGTTTTATGGGACCATATGATATCGTTATTGAGGGTAATACAGTGAAAAAAGTATTTCAGAAACTAAATACAATTCCATTGTATGTTGCGGCGATCACGCTTGCCGCGGCTATTACTATAATGGTTATCAATGTGATAACCCGCTATATTTTCAGATTTACCATAGCAGGCTATGAGGAAGTTGTTGTTACCTGCTTCTCTTATACTGTTTTCTTCGGAAGCGCATATGCGTTTTACGAGGGGATGCACTACGGCGTGGATGCGCTTGTGAAGAAGCTCCCCAATGTTCTGGGGATAATCATGACGCTTTTGAGGGACCTGATCATTCTTGCCGTGAGCCTGTACCTGACAAAGCTGTCATTCTCTCTGGCGATCAAGGCCACGACAAAGCTTATGCCGGCAACGAATATTCCGTATTTTTTCTTTGATATCCCGGTTACTTTTTGCTTTGGAATAATATCGATATACAGCATCATCGACATTATCAAGGACGGGAAGAGATTGTTCCTGAAGGATACGGAAAAGAATTAAGAAATTGATTTTTACATTTTCAGCGGAAACATCGGGCTCGGTGATCGACTGATGAACGGACCGACGTTTTCTGATGAAAATGCTTTGTGTGAATGGAGAAGACAACGATGGCTATTCAGGTTTTCCTCCCGATAATTGTTATTATCTTTTGCATTTTAATAAATGTCCCCATATCTATATCGCTTGTATCAGGCGTTTTGGTTTATTTCCTTCTGATGGACAGTCTTCCTCATGAGATACTGGCTCAGCGTCTGGTGTCCATTACCGAGTCCTCCTCATATCTGGCGATTCCGTTTTTCGTAACGGCCGGGTGTGTAATGAATTATTGCGGCATATCCAAACGGCTGATGGATCTGGCTGAAGGACTGGTGGGGCAGTGGCCGGGCGGACTTGCCCATGTCAATGTTCTCCTGTCTACCATGATGGGCGGTATTTCAGGCTCCGCGGCGGCCGATGCCGCGACAGAAACAAAGATCCTTGTCCCGGAAATGCTGAAAAGGGGCTATGATGAGGATTTCTCCGCAGCCGTTACTATCGCATCCTCACTTATTACACCGATAATCCCTCCCGGAATAGGACTGATCATTTTTTCTACCACTGTCGGCGTCTCCGTCGGAAGAATGTTCTGTGCAGGCTATCTTCCGGGCATCCTTCTTTGCGTAGCGTATATGGTGTACTGCTACTTCTACTGCAAGAACAAGGGGTACGAGCCCTCCCGTAAAAGAATAGCCGGCTGGCAGGAGCTGAAGGGTCTTCTGTTAGCGGCGTTCAGCGCCCTGGTGATCCCGTTCGGTATTATTCTGGGTATCAGATTTGGCGTATTTACCGCTACTGAGGCCGGAGCACTCTGCGCCTGGTATGCGGTCATAATAGGCGCGTTCGTCTATAAGGAGCTGAAGTGGGAGCATATATGGCCCATTCTGAAGGAGTCCGTTATAGGCACGGCAACTGTCATGCTGATGATCTGCGCGGCTAACACTCTGACATATTTCTTCACCTATGAGCGTATACCCAACCTGCTTACCTCATGGCTCATGAGCCTGAATCTGAATAAGTTCTCATTCATGTTCCTTGTCAATATCCTGCTGCTTATCATCGGAATGTTTATGGAGGGCGGCGCTCCCCTTATCATTCTCGCTCCTCTGCTCACCCCTGTCGCAACATCTCTGGGCATTGATCCGATCCACTTCGGTCTGGTATTCTGCTTCAATGTCTGCCTCGGAAATATGACTCCTCCCTTTGGTATCGTGCTCTATCAGGTCGGCGGTATGATGCAGCTGGATCTAATAAAGCTGTCAAAGGCGGTCATGCCGTTCGTGTTTATCATGGTGGCTGTCCTGTTCCTCATTTCGTATATCCCATGGTTTACCCTTGTAATTCCCAATCTGATCTACGGAGCGTAATTCGGAACAATATCTGAAGTAATATTAATACAGGGAGTAATGATATATTTATTCAATATATCAGGTGCAAAAAATGAAAGCTTTTATGTATATGCGCCCGGGCGTGATGCTTGGCGAGGCTCCGGAGCCCCAGATCGTTAATCCGGATGAAGTTAAGATCAAAATGCATTATTGCGCTTTCTGCGGCTCCGACAAGCACCTTGTTCAAGGCGTATGGGACACCCGCTCTGACGGCGTAGGCAACAAAGGAGCAATAATCGGACATGAGGCGACCGGCGAAATCGTCGAGCTGGGGCCTGAGGCAACTGTAAAAGGTCTGAAGGTGGGCGACAAGGTCTGTGTCTATCATAAGAAATACTGCGGAAGATGCTTCTTCTGCCGCAACGGTCAGGAGCATCTGTGCACTAACAGGATCACCTATGCCCACATGATGGCAGAATATGTAGTCGCAAGTGAACAGGCGGTTTTCAAGCTTCCCGATAACATGGATACGCTTATCGGCTGCGCGGCAGAGCCTGTATCGGTGTGCCTTCACGCGGTGGATCTTCTGAATGTAAAGCCCGGAAACAACGCTGTTGTGTACGGAGCGGGTCTTGGCCTTATCGCACTGCAGCTGTTAAAGCTTGCAGGGGCTACGGATGTCACTGTCGTGACACGGACAGACGCCAAGAAAAATCTGGCGCTGAGTCTCGGTGCAGACCGTGTTCTTGCTTCCTCCGATCCCGACTTCCTTGAAAAAGCGAGAGCGGTCACAGACGGAAGAGGTTTCCAGAAGGGACTTGAGATGTCGGGCAGCCCTCAGGCGGCGAAGCTTATACTCCAGACCATTTCCCGCGGCGGAAATATCTGCTATTTCTCCAATTATCCCGAGGGCTTCAATCTTCCGGTAGATGCGGCGTCCTTCGTAAACGACGAAATTTCCATGACCGGTGTGTTCCAGTCTCCGTATATGTTCCCGAGGGTCATGGCAGTCCTGCCTAAGCTGAATCTGGAGTATATGCGCGATAATATCTATCCTCTGGATGATGTTATGAACGCATGGGATGCTCATATGAGCGGCAAATATCCCAGAGTGGTGGTTAAGCTTGCGGATGATATTGGATGAGACATAAGAATATGAACAGAGAAGAAAAATTATCATTGATATTAAATGAAGCAAAGCAAAATCTGGCCGAGTCAATTATACCGTTTTGGAGAGACAATCTTCCGGACTATGAAAACGGTGGATTTTACGGTGAAATTCGTCTGGACGGCACCCAAAATAACGCTTTCCCCAAGGCTTTTGTCCTGAACTCCAGGCTGTTGTATACATACTGCAAGGGTTACTCCATTCTCGGTGATGAAAAGTGCATGGCTCTTGCCGACCGCGCCTATGAGTATATTTCTCAGCATTTCTGGGATCCCCTGTATGAGGGCGTGTTCTGGATGCTGGACCCCAAGGGAAACCCCATTGAGGGCGAGAAGAGACTCTATGCTCAGTCATTCCTGGTCTACTCATTTGCGGAGTATTACAGACTGACAGGCAATGCAGAGGCGCTTGCCAAGGCGAACAGAGTATTCGACCTTATCATGGAGCACTGCGCATACCCGCAGGGCGGCTTTGCGGATTCTGTGACCCGGGACTGGAGAAGAGATAACTGGGCCAATATCTGGTTCATGAACTCCAAAGGCGCTCCTAAACTGCTGAATTCCCACCTGCATCTCATGGAATCAATGATAAACCTCTATGAGGTTGCCCATGATCCCAAGGTGCTGAAGGAGCTTAAACGCTTTGTGATGTTCATAATGGACAGCGTTTTTGAAGATGACATCGGACATCTTAAAGCAGGCATGAGTGTTGACTCCCGGAGAATTGATGACGAGATATCCTTCGGTCATGACGCCGAGTGCAGCTATCTGCTGTTAAAGGCGGCTGATCTGATTCAGGATGATGCTGTGACAGCCAGGGCCAGAGAAGTTGCGCTTAAAATAGTGGAAAAGTGCATGGAACAGGGCTTGGATCCGGTAAACGGCGGCATCTACAACACAATGAGTTACGCCACCGGAGAAAAGAATAAGATAAAGCTATGGTGGGTTCAGGCAGAATCCCTATCGGCATTTCTCAACGGCTATGCAGTATCGGGGGATGAGAGATTCCTTGATACAGCGGTCAATATCTGGTGCTTTATCAGAGATCATATCTTTGATAATGTACGCGGTGATTGGTTTGCGGTTGCAAGAGGAGAAATATTGGACGAAGAGACCAGAAAGCAGTATGACGCGAGAAATGCCGCGCTTCCGGAATCCAAGGCCAACAAGACAAAATGCCCGTATCACAATACAAGAGCCTGCATTGAGGCTATGAACATGACATCAAAGCTGCTCTCCCTCAATTGACCTGTTGCATTGATAAACAATATTTCTCGTTTTTAAGGAGCTTTATCTATGAGTTTTATGTTCAATCCTCATCCGTATGATGATTATACAGCTGTCAACAGCCCGGCTTTACCGGATGAAGTAACGGAACGCGCCGTTTTCGGGGCCGAAAATGTAATGCGCGCTCTGTCTAAAGCTGTTCTGGAGTACAAGCAGGAGCACGGTCACTGTGTAGTGGCTCTTGAGGGCTACACCTCCGCGAACTTCACACAGTTTGCTACCGGCATTACCTGCGCTCTCAAGGGCAACAAGGTCGAGCTGATATGCACGGAGGAGTTGTGCCGTCCTGCAGATGAAATCGAGCGGATACTATCCTACAATATTCCCTCCGACAGAGTGATGGACCCTGTTCTTCTGTACGGCAAGCTCTATAAGGGCGGATTTGAGGGACTGTATGATGAAGACAGCCTCCGTTCTGCCGTTGCACGCTGCGAGGCGGCAAAAGCTGACGGCGGAATCCTTGTTGTTTACGGCATGGGTGCGACCGCGTGTCAGCTTCAGGCCGAGATGGACATTATCGTTTATCTTGATGTCACTCCTAAAGAGGTAATGCTCAGAGCCCATGCCGGGCGCTGGAAGAATTTCGGCGATGTGGTCGCCCGTCCGGTGAAAGAGACACAGGTACGCGCATACTATGTTGACTTCGAGCTGGCTGTTGACCGCCGATGGAAGCTCATTGCAGGCGACTGCATCGACTATTATGTGGCCAGCGATAAGGATGCCAGCATGGCAATGGTACCCGGTAAGGATCTCAGGGTAATTGCCGACAGCCTTGTCAGGTATCCGTTCAGATGCAAGCCTGTCTATCTGGAAGGAGTATGGGGCGGATATTACATCCAGCACCAGAGACAGCTCCCGGATCAGTTCAAGAATATTGCATGGATATTTGACCTGATACCAATGGAAGTCAGTATGCTTATCCGGCTCGGCGACAAGCTTATGGAGATACCCTTCTTTACCTTTGTTCAGACCGAGGGGGAAAATCTCCTTGGCAAGGAGATCAGGGAACGCTTCGGCGGTTACTTCCCCATCCGTTTCAATTATGACGACACCTTCCATTCCAACGGCAATATGTCAATTCAGGTCCATCCTCCCCGCGAATTCTGTATGTCTCATTTTGACGAGCTGGGAACTCAGGACGAGGGATACTATGTGGTTGCCACCGGCCACGGAGCACGGACCTACTGCGGTCTGCGGGAGGGTGTAACAAAGGACGAGCTTTTCGAGCAGATATTCAAGTCCGAAAATGAGCACACTCTTATAGACTATCAGAAGTATGTCAATGCCGTTCCGTCCGTCCCCGGCCGCCAGTTCCTGATACCGGGCGGAACCATTCATGCTTCCGGCAGAAACCAGCTGATACTTGAGATAGGAAGTCTGACAGTGGGCTCCTATACATTTAAGCTCTATGACTATCTGCGTAAGGATTTCGACGGCAAGCCCCGTCCCATCCACAGCCGCTACGGCCAGCAGGTTCTTCAGGGCAACCGAACCGAGAAGTTCGTGTATGAGCATCTGGTCAGAGAGCCCGTTCTTTGTCGTTCCGGCGAGGGCTATG
>JAZUJF010000039.1:0-7797 GCA_045642585.1 Candidatus Limivicinus sp. | reverse complement strand
CAGAATGGTGTCCATCATGCCGGGCATGGAGGCGCGGGCACCGGAACGGACGGAGACAAGCAGAGGATTCTCAAGATCGCCGAACTTCTTGCCGTTCAGCTTCTCGATCTTCTCAACATACTCCATGATCTCGGCCATGATCTCGTCATTGATCTGACGGCCGTCTTCATAATACTGAGTGCAGGCTTCGGTGGTGACAGTGAAACCCTGGGGGACAGGCAGACCGATATTGGTCATCTCTGCCAGGTTAGCACCCTTGCCGCCCAGCAGCTCACGCATCTTTGCGTTGCCTTCGGAGAACAGATACACATACTTTTTGCTCATTGTATAGTCCCTTTCTATTTAAAAAATAAATATAGACTTTAGGCCATTGGTTAGAATACCACAAAATGGATAGCTTTATCAATACATTTTAATCACAAATTCTGTCAAATAATACGGCTTATTTCATCGGATAATTTTGCAAAAGCAACAATATCCAGAACTTCGCCGCGTATTCGGGTGTCAAGGCCGCAATTTGCCACAGCCGTCTCGGCCTGTTCCTTGGTGACAGTCCCCAGTCCGGAGCCCAGAGCGTTCACCAGAGTCTTGCGGCGCTGGTTGAAGGCGGCCCTGATCACACGGAACATGAGCGCCTCATCCATGACCTCCGCCGGGTGCTTTTCCCGGCGCTTCAGGCGAATAACGGAGCTTGTGACCTTCGGCTGCGGCACAAAGCAGGAGGGCGGCACATCGAACAGCAGCTCCGTATCCATATACCACTGCACAAAGATGCCGAAAGCGCCGTAATCGGCAGTACCGGGAGCGGCGCAGATGCGCTTTGCCACCTCGCGCTGGATCATAACAGTGATCGTTTCAAGCTTCTCACACTCAATGAGGGCGGTCAGCAGCGGGCTTGTCACATTATAGGGCAGGTTCGCGCACACCACCCTGCGCATACCGGGCAGCTTCTCCTCCACCAGAGCGTCCAGATCCTGCTTCAGTACATCGCCGAAGATGATCTCCACATTGTCTTTTCCTGCCAGAGTCTCCTTCAGAATGGGTCTCAGGGCGTTATCCAGCTCAACCGATACCACCTTGCCCGCTCTGGCACTGAGCTGCTCCGTGAGGCAGCCGATACCGGGGCCCACTTCAAGAACTCCGGTGTTCTCATTCAGCTCCGCAGAATCCGCGATGTCCTCCGGCACCCATGAGGCTACGAGGAAATTCTGCCCCAGGGACCTGGAAAACCGGAAGCCGTGCCGACCCAGCAGCTCTCGTATTTCATTATAATTCGTAAGATTCATACAGATCATCCGTTCCGCCGCTTCGCGTCGGCATAAAGAGCAATCAATACTATGCCTTTTGTACTATTTTCTCTCCTTCAGTACCTTCTCAAAGGCCTGCCTGTGTGGGTCATGGCCGCACTCCTCAACGAGAATGTTGCCTCTGTATCGGTAGCCGCAGTCCTTCAGCAGGTTCAGCATGGGCTTGTTGCCCCGGTGGGTATCGACGCGGATGTACTTATAGCCCCATTCCCGGGCCATTTTTTCCGCCTCGGCCATCATTATTCTTGCCACCTCGCCGCCCCGGTAATCCCCGGACACGGCGGAGCGGTGGATGGTGCAATAGGGGGCATCGGAGGACCACTTGCCGTCGGTTATGCCGTCATAGCAGGGTTCGGGAATGATGCTGAGGGCGAACACCGCGGCCACATCCTCGCCGTGGCGGATAACATAGCACTGACCCAGCTCCATATCGCTGAGGAAATTCTTATCCTCGGGGTACTCGCCCTGCCACTGGTCAACATTGAATCTGCCAAGGCTGGCACGGGCATCGTCAACTATCTTCATTATCTGAGGTATGTCCTCGGGCCTGCCCTTTTCGGTGATGAGGGGCATGGTCAGAGGCTTCCTGTGTTCGGCTTTCTCAATGTCACTCATTATTTTTCTGTCCACCTTATCTGTTAAATTCAGCTTTTCGTACATATCGGGGCGCTTATACTTGGTGCGCTCTATCTGCTTGCGGCGGCGCCACAGCCCGATCCTGTCGTGGTTGCCGTTGAGAAGCACCTCCGGCACGCTCCTCCCCTCCCAGACCTCGGGGCGGGTGTACTGGGGGTATTCCAGCAGACCGTCCCAGTGGCTCTCGCCGGTGTAGCACTGCTCATCGGACAGGACCCCGGGCACCATGCGGCATACGGAATCCGCCACCGCCATGGCGGCGATCTCTCCGCCCGTGAGGACAAAGTTACCGAGGGACAGCTCCTCATCCACGCACTGTTCAATAAACCGCTCGTCCACGCCCTCATAGTGACCGCACACCAGCACCAGATGGTCATAGTCACGGCGCAGTCTCTTCGCGGTCTCCTGATCGTAGGTCTTGCCCTGAGGGGACATATAGATGACCCGTGTACGCAGACCTCCGGCGGACTCCATCACATGGTCAAGGCAGGCCTTCAGGGGCTGGGCCATCATAACACAGCCGAAGCCGCCGCCGTAAGGGTAATCATCCACCTGATTCTGCCTGTTGTCGGTGAAGTCCCTGATCTGGACGGCATTTATTTCAAGTATACCCTTTTTTACCGCCCGGCCGATAATGCTCTCATGGAGAGAGGCCTTTATCATGTCGGGAAAAAGGGTCAGAATATCTATTCTCATTTTTTCCATCGCCCGTTTATAGATTATGGTCAGCGGAAAGCACCGCGGTCATCACCGATGGCTGTATCACATTCCCTCAATAAGATGCACGGTTATTACGCCGTTTTCCGCATCCGTGTTCAGGATGAACTCGGGCACGGCGGGGATGAGATGCTCGCCGCTTTCTCCCGTGACAACATATATCATGGACGCGGGGGTCTCCATCACATCACTCAGTTTACCCACCTCGGCGCCGTTTTCATCCACAACGGACGCGCCGATGATGTCCTGAATGAAGAATCTTCCCTTTGGCAGCTTTGCGTCGGCGCGGCGGACAGATACCTCACGGTTTTTCAGCGCCATTGCGGAGTTCACATCCTCAACGCCCTCAAGCTTTGCCAGAAGGAAGCCCTTATGGAGCTTTGTGCCCAGAACAGAGTATTCCTTATCCCCTATATACAGCCTTTTGAATTTCTTCATGAACTCCGGGGAGTCCAGCCAGACCTCTATCTTCACCTCGCCCACCACTCCGTGGGTATTGATGATCTTTCCCGCCCGGATAAATTCGCTTTTTTCCATCAGTTATCTCCGATTCTAAATCCCCATGCGCAGTAATGTGCGCCACCATAAATGAAAGCTTAGTGCGCATGGGGATTTTTTCTCATCCGTTCCGGTTGCCGCGTCAGCGGCGAGGAACGGGAGACTATTATAATCATTACTATGGAAGCGCAGCTTTCATAGTAATCACTGTCCGTCTATCACCGCCGACGGATCTCTCACCGCCATGGCGTAGTCGCCGAAGTAACGGACCTGATAGCCGCTGAAGAGCCCCGCATCCTCCTGTCTGATGACAAAGGCGGCGTTGCCCCCGGCCCTGAGGGCGATAGAGGGGTCCATGCTCACATACACAAATCGCTGAGAATATGGCAGAAGCTCTCTGCCGTGGTCGATATTAGTCTTGCCCTGATAGTAGAGGGCATCGGTCCTGTCATAGAACAGGGTCAGGATCTCGCTCACAGCGCCGCTCCCCTCATATTGGGTATCGGCGGTGACAAAGATCACATCTGCGCCCGTATTCTCCGCGGAGATAAGAGCCTCACCGAAGCCGTCATAGAAATCATGCTTCAATTCGTCGTTGTAGATCTCAAAATACGCCACCGACAGCAGGATCCCGGCGGCGACGATCAGACACACAAAGCCCTCATAGGAGTACTTCACCCGCTCGGCGATATAGCAGATACCCAGAACGGACAGCATCATCATGGGGTACATGATGAGGTTTGCCCGGTTCACATTCACATTGTTTGTAAAGAGGCAAACGGCGATACCGGTGATGAGAAAAATCACAGTAAGAACTCTGCCTGTGCCCTTCTCATCCCGCACAAGCTTCACTATGCCGGCGATCATAAGGGGCACCGCGAAGGCGAACATTGTGCCGAAGCCGGGCAGCGTGTTCCACAGCAGATCGTCCTTCTGCAGGAGAATGTCCAGCAGGAACCTGAAGTTCTGCCTCAGCTGCTTAGGGATATTATCGGAGAAGAACAGGATATCCTTTGCACGCATTGAGGAGGTGAAGTGCTGCATGGTCACAAAGGGCAGCTTTATCGTATCCCAGCCGAAAAAGTTGACGGCCATGGTGAGGATAAACGGCCACGCTATAAGCAGATACACCCCGGCGCAGATAAGAGCCTGCAGAGGCTTCACCTTTTTAGTGACAAGGGCATAGACACAGCCCATTATAAGCAGCAGGGGCACCGAGTAGATCGACACACCGTATCCGTACATACTCAGGCCGAAGAACACCATCGACCCGTAAAGCCACCACTGTTTTCCCCTGAGACCCCTGTACAGGAAATACACGCCCGCCATCACAAAATGGGGGAACAGATTGCAGTCCAGTGCCCAGCGGCTCTGCAGAAGATGCCAGGGGTTTATCACCAGAAACAGCATGGCGACAAAGCCCGCCCTCTTTCCGCAGGTCTCGCGGATAAAAAGGAAGAAGCAGACACCGCCCATGATGCTGACAAGGAGCTGAGGCAATCTCGCCGTCACGGGGCTGAGCCCGAAAAAGCCCACGGGTATGGCGATCAGGTAGCTCAGCAGACTGCTCATCTGACCGAAGCCCCATCCGTACAGGTGGGCAGGCATAAAGGTGCCGAAGCGGTCGGTCATGTAGTCCGAGAGCGCCTTGCCGTCAACGGCGGCCATAGCTCCGTCCTGATTGAAGCCGCCGGGTATTTCGCCGAATTCAAATACTCTCAGGAAAATGCCGGCGACAACTAAAAGCCCCAGCAGTATATAATACTCCTTACCCGGTTCATTGCGCTTTACCCGGATACCGCGGGCATCGCAGTAGAAGGAATACGCCGTTGTCAGAGCCACAAGCGCCAGTATTATGTTGTTAAAATAAGTCAGTCTCAATTCAGATTCCCCGTCGCGTACATAGCCGCAGTCAGTGCCACCAGAGGTGCGGTTTCGCATCTCAGGATACGCTCACCCATGGAGCAGATGTGCAGGCCGCATATTTTTGCAAGCTTAGTCTCGAATTCGGCAAAGCCGCCCTCCGGACCCGTGATTATTGTGACGCTCCCCGCGTCGGGATTGGCAGAGAGCACATTGGAGATAGTCTCCCGCTCCCCTGCCTCGTACATAAAGAGGCCCACATCGCTGTGCACAGCCTCATTGAGGGCATCGGCCAGCTCTCCCGCCCAGAACACAGGCGGGATAATGCCTCTGCCGGACTGCTTGGCAGCCTCCTCGGAGATCCGCTGCCATCTCTCCAGCTTTTTCGGCATATTCTCGGGCTTTGCCACGCAGCGGTCGGACCGGAAGAAGCCTATTCTGTCGGCTCCGGCCTCCACACATTTCTGGATGATATAGTCCACCTTGTCGCCCTTGGGCAGGCCGCACATCACAGTGACCTTTACGCTCGGCTCTGCCGGGCAGGGAACCACCTCCACCACCTCGGCCTGTGCCTCCTCCTTATCCGCGGACACAAGGCGGCACTTGTAGTCCGTGCCCTTGCCGTCGCAGATGATGAGATCCTCTCCCGGGCGCATACGCAGCACCCGCACATGCTCGGCGTCCCGGCCCGTAATAACGGCCATTCCGCCCATGAGGTTTGTTCCGGCCATAAAAAATCTCGGCATATCGAATATCCTCCAAGGCATAATCAGCATAACAATACATTGTAATTATCGCACATAACCCGTTTTTTTGCAACAGAAACCGAAGCATCATCCGCAAAAGTTTTGTCCGGCGCACACAAAAAACTGCCATATCTCCGAAAACCGAAGATATGGCAGTAATACTGAGTAATACTGATACTAATATTTTATCTCGGCAGGTACTCGCCGGGGACCTCGATCACAAGATCCGAGGTGGGGAAGGAAGAACAGGGGTGGATATAGCCGTAGTGAACATCCGCCCAGCGGCGAAGCTCATTCTCTTCGGGGATAAACACAGTACCGGACACCAGCTTTGAACGGCACCAGCCGCACTCACCGGAGCGGCAGCGGGAGGGTGCCCTGATACCGGCACGCTCGATAGCCACAAGAACAGGCTCCTCAGCCGCGGCCTTGATCCTGTACTCCTCCGCTCCCTGCTTTACGGTGACATCAAACACCTTGCCCTTGCAGTCTGCGGGGTATCCGGGGCAGTTCCAGACCTCCTTGGTGACATCTATCATCTTGCGGCGGAACAGTCTCTCAGGCAGACCGAGCTTTTCTATCTCGGGCTTGAGGAAGCGGTACATTGCCTCGGGGCCGCAGAGATACACGGAGTACTCCTCGTCCGCGGGTGCATACTTCTTTATCATGTCGGCGGTAATGAAGCCGTGCTCGTAGCCTTCCTTCTCCTCGTCGGAGAGGACATGAACTACCTTGAACCTGGGGCAGGCAGCGGCGATCTCGTCCAGCTCCTTCTTAAAGAGGATATTCTTCTCGTCACGGGAGCCGAACAGAAGCACAAGGTTGAAATCCTCCACTCCGTCCCGCAGAGCGTATGCCATGGACAGGAACGGGGTTATACCGGAGCCGCCGGCAAGGCCGATAACGGTCTTTGCGTCTCTCAGGTCTTCATAGTAGAAGAAGCCCTGAGGATCGGAAGCGGTGACAACATCGCCGACCTTGAGAGACTCAAGAAGCTTGTCGGCCACAAATCCGCCGGGATTGGAGCGGACAGTGATGGCGGCCTTGCCCTTGAGTGCATCCTTGGGGGATGAGCACAGGGAGTAGGAACGGGTGACAAAGCTGCCCTCTATGGGGAGCTTCAGGGACAGATACTGACCGGCGCGGAAATAGGGGAAAGCCTCGCCGTCCTCACGCTTGAAAACGAAGGTCTTCGCGTGGGCGTCGGTATGCTCTATGACCTCAGCAACCACCAGTCTCTGGTAGTCGGGGTGAAGCTTCTTGGCGTTGATGTTTATCTGGAAATCGCCGCTGATCTCCTTAACGGGAGCAGCCTGAATGGCCTGCTCACGAACCTTCTTCATGTTCTTGAACTTGAGCATGTCGAATTTGCCGATAAGGCCGACTTTTACCTTCAGTGCCATTACTTGTTGCCTCCTTCTTCATTAAGCTCTTTGATCGCGCTCGCGGCCATGAGCTGACCGCAGATGATAGCGGCGGAGTATCCGTCTCCTCTGGGGCCTGCCGCGCCGATAGGACGCAGTCCCTTGATGGGATAGTCTGTGCCGAGCATCTGCATACGGGCCATCATACCGTCCCAGCCGGTGGTCTCATATCCGTAGACAGAGCCTTCGGGAGTGCCGAGGTAGCGGGCAAAGGTCCAGGGGGAAGCGACCGCCATTTCCTCGATATGTCCGGTGAGGTCTACACCCATCTTATCCTTCACGGACTTTATCATCTTCTTTGCGAAGTCCGTCTTGAACCTGAAGTAGTCCTCCTGCTTCAGCTCGCTCCACTCCCTGGGCTCACCGAAGGTGGTGAAGGAGCAGACGCAGGTGCCCTTGGGGCTGAACTCAGGCTGAACGATATTGTAGCAGAGGAATATTGAATAATCGTTGGTCTTTACGCCGCCCATTATATCCCTGTATTCCTTCGCGGAATCGGAGGTGCCGGGGAGGAAGGTGTTGTAATCCTTGATGCCCAGCTCTTCCGCGGACTTGTCCATGCAGAAGTAAGCGGTGAAGTCGGATCGTAGCCATGTCGTTCTGTGG
>JAZUJF010000038.1:0-10094 GCA_045642585.1 Candidatus Limivicinus sp. | reverse complement strand
GCCATGTGCCTGTGCTCGGATGCGGAGATCGCCCCGGGGGAGCAGACCTCCACCGGCGAGCCCACCGAGTGCGCGCTGGTCAATTACGCATACTCCCTCAATATGCCGAAGTATGAGCTGAAGGAGCGTGAGCCCCGTGTGGGTGAAGCACCCTTCGATTCCGGCAGAAAGATGATGTCCACCGTACACAGCGTTGACGGCAGATATATCCAGTACACCAAGGGCGCCTGCGATGTGATGCTCTCCCGCTGCGTGGGGTATCTCAGGAACGGTCAGGTCGTGCCCATGACCGAGGAGCTGCGCCGGGGCATTGAGCAGCAGAATAAGTCCTTCGCCGACAGAGCCCTGCGTGTTCTCTGCGCCGCTTACAGGGAGTATGACTCCATGCCGGCATCCGTAGAGGCCGCAGATCTTGAAAAAGATCTCATATTCATCGGTATCGTCGGAATGATCGACCCATGCCGTCCGGAGGTCTACGACGCCATAAAGGAGTGCCGTGAGGCCGGTATCCGACCCATCATGATAACCGGAGACCATAAGGACACCGCCGTTGCCATCGGTAAGGATCTCGGAATAATCGAGGATGCCTCTGAGGCGGTAGTGGGCGCAGAGCTGGATCAATACTCCGATGAGGAGATGAAAGAGGTCGTTTTACGCTATTCGGTGTACGCCCGCGTCCAGCCCGAGCATAAGACAAAGATCGTCAGAGCGTGGAAGGCCCGGGGCATGGTGACCGCCATGACCGGCGACGGCGTGAACGACGCCCCGTCCATCAAGGCCGCCGATATAGGCATCGGCATGGGCATCACCGGCACCGATGTCACCAAGGGCGCGGCGGATATGGTGCTTGCCGACGATAACTTCGCGACCATTGTCTCTGCCGTCGAGGAGGGACGCAAAATATACGATAATGTCTGCAAGGTGCTGCAGTTCCAGCTGTCCACCAACATGAGCGAAGTCATTATCATGTTCATTGCCTCACTCTTCAACTTCACTATCCTCTCTCCCGTCCACCTGCTGTGGATAAACATGGTCACGGACTCTCTGCCCGGCCTTGCGCTGGGCATGGAGAAGGCCGAGGGCAATGTGATGCGCCGCAAGCCCAGGGCCTCTTCCGACGGCATCTTCTCCCACGGAGCCGGCTTTGATATGGCATGGCAGGGTATGTACCTGGCGGTTATCGAGATGGCTTCCTACTTCATCGGCTTCTATCTGGAGCAGGGCTCCCTCTCCGGACTTATCGGCAGCCCGAAGTGCGTCAACGCCATGGCTATGGCATTCCTGACTGTGAACTTTGCCGAGATGATGTGCGCTGTCAATATGCGCTCCCGCACCGGCTCCCTGTTCTCAAAGCATATGCTGAAGAATACCAACTGGTGGCTTGTGGGCGCGTTCGCCGTGACCACGCTCCTGACGTTGGCGGCCATCTATCTGCCGGGGCTCTCCTCCGTGTTCGGTATCGAAAGCGGTACCTTCCAGATAGGCGAGCTTGTCATCTCTTTCGTTCTCGCTCTCAGCACGATCCCCGTCTTTGAGATCGGCAAGGCAGTACGCAGAGCCTCCGAGAGAAAACAGGAACAGGCATAACAGAACATATGAAAAACGCTCACCCTTTGACTTCACGGCAGAGGGTGGGCGTTATTTTTTCTAAAAAATGCAACTTTTTCCTGAAAAATGCAACTGTATAGTTAGAAGGCATATTTCCACAGATACAGGAGGAAGGCATGGAAGACGAACAGATCATTGAGCTGCTGTTCCGGAGGGATGAGACAGCGATATCGGAAACCGACATCAAGTATGGCAGACATTGCAGAGCTACAGCCAAAAATATAACCGGCAGCTATGAGGACGGGGAGGAATGCGTCAGCGATTCATATCTTGCCCTGTGGAATACGGTCCCGCCAACTCACCCGATGAATCTGTGCGCCTATCTTACGGGCATATTGCGCAGGCTTTGCCTTGAACAGATAAGATACAGATGCGCCGACAGAAGAGGAAGGGGAGAATATGCCGTCTGCTATGAGGAGCTTGACGAATGTATTTCAGACAGGACAGACCCCGAACAGGAAGTGACCTTCAGAGAGCTTGCAAGAGAGGTGAGCCGCTTTGTATCAAAGCTTTCAGCCGATGACCGCGTTATTTTCCTGTCCAGATACTGGCTCTGTTCACCCATCGCCGTTATATCGGAGTGTACCGGTTTTTCCGAGAGCAAAATTAAAAGCTCTTTACAGAGGAGCAGAAGCAAGCTTAGAAAGTGCCTTGTCAGGGAGGGAATGATGTGAATACCGAAATGCTTTTCGATGTGCTGGAGCTTGTGCCTGAAAATTACAAAACAGAGGTGTTGAATACAATGGAAAAGAAAAACACTATCACAGGTGTCAGAAGGAAAAAATTACTGAAGGTAATACTGATCGCCGCGGCTATAGCCTGTCTTATGTCGGCATCTGCCTATGCGATCGGCAATGCCATCAACAGTCCCGAGGCGGCAGAGCGGGCGGCGCGACAGGAAATAGAGACATGGAAGGAAATGGGACTTCTGTCGGATAAGGTAGCATTTATCGGAGAAGCGGATGATGTATATGAGGAGGAAGAGCATACCGGCGACGAATACTGGTACGGCAGAATATTCAGGCATCGCTATGATGTGCGCTGGTACGGCAGAAACGGCAAGTATTCCGGAAATATCTGTGTGGACACAGCCACAGGCAAGCTGTATGCCGTGACGATCGATGCAAAGGCCGATGAGGATGATACTCCGGTGGGATCGACCCAGGTCGAACAACCGATCGACGGAGACCCGGAAAAGGGCTTTGAGACAAAGACCTGGTATTTTTACGAAAACTACGGAGATATTTTCCCGGAGGATATAACTGTGGACAAATTCTGCTCACTCCTTGCCGAATACTGGGGCTTCAGCGGCTATACCCTGAGCGACACCCATGACGGGTTCTACAACGAGGACTGGGATGCAGTGGGCGGCGATACATTGCTGAAGGAGCTTCCGCAGGAAAACTATTATCTGACGATATTCTTTGAGGGAGATCAGAGCGGAGTTCCAATGTATCTGCAGCTGAACAGCTTCCCCGGCTGTGTGAGCCTGATGCTGGGGACAAATCATGCCCTGGGGTAGAGAGCAGCTGACACACCGCAGTTCTGCGAAAAACACAGTGGGTCTGCTTGTAACAATATGTTCATATGCCACATCCGACTTGACAATTGTTTTTTTGTGATTACAATTAATATGCGTTATGATACTGTCTCCAGATTAAACGCTTTGATTATAATCAGATTTCAGGATAACAGTTGGCGATATGCTATACGGAGAGATAATTATGGACAAAATCGCTGTTCTTATCCCATGCTATAATGAGGCAAAAACCATTGCCAAGGTTGTCTCGGACTTTAAGCGGGAGCTGCCCGAGGCTAAAATATATGTTTATGACAACAACTCCGATGATGGTACGGACGAAATTGCCCGTGCCGCCGGCGCTGAAGTGCGCTATGAGCATCAGCAGGGAAAAGGTAATGTTGTGCGCCGTATGTTCATGGAGATAGAGGCCGAATGTTATCTGATGGCTGACGGTGACGACACCTATCCCGCAGAAAACGCGCGAGCTCTGGTGCGCCATGTTCTCGAAGATCAGGCGGATATGGTGGTAGGCGACAGACTCTCCTCCACCTATTATGAGGAAAACAAGCGGCCCTTTCACAATTTCGGGAACAATATTGTCCGTTGGAGCATCAACACAATTTTCAAGAGCAATATTAAGGATGTCATGACCGGCTACCGCGCTTTCAGCTATCGCTTCGTAAAAACCTTTCCCATATGCTCAAAGGGCTTTGAAATAGAAACCGAGATGACTATCCACGCGGTTACAAAGAATATGTTCGTCTGTAATGAATTGGTTGACTACCGTGACCGCCCTCAGGGCAGCAAAAGCAAGCTGAACACCGTCTCCGACGGGACAAAGGTACTGCTCACGATCTTCAACCTTTACAGGAACTATAAGCCCTTACAGTTTTTCTCCATCGCGGCTCTGCTGCTCTTTGTAATTTCCACCGCTGTCTTTGTCCCTTTGGTTCTCATTCCTTTCTGGCAGACAGGCTTGGTTGTACGCTTTCCCACGCTGATTGCCTGCGGTTTTGTGACTATGGCCGCCGTGCTCAGTCTATTTAACGGCATGGTTCTGGATGCTATTATGCAGAAGGAGCGCAGGGAATTTGAGTTTCGTCTCATGTTAGTGCATGACATGGAACGCCGTTCAGGAGGTAAATGAAGTGCCGCATTCTACCATAGAAAGGCTGGAAGAAAAAATCTCCCTTGGGAAATTTATAGCAAGACTGCTGTTGGCCTTTGTTGCCCTGATGGCGCTGAGAGTTCGATATGAGATCTGCGCGGGTCTGGAGACCGACAATTTCATCGTGGATAATTTAAGCAAGCTTGCAAACCAGTTTTATCGCGACGGCCTTGCCGACATCCCGATATATGTATTCATTTTCATACTTACGGGCTTCAGTGCGATGTCTGCCCCCCGCCGTGAGCCCTGGATCCTTACCCTCGCCTTGATTACTGCGGTATTATATACCATCGGTAATGTCTGCCTTAATCTTGGCAGCTTTGGTTTTTTCCTTGCCAACGGCTATTATGTATGCCTGAGTGTGCTGGTTATTTCCGGCTGCACGGTTTTCTTTCACGGTCTTTTAAGCCTACTCTATTTTCTCGCGGACTCCGTATCATCTGACGGGGGAGCTCCCCTTCGGCACCCTGTCCGCAGCGGTGCGCTTATAATGTTCGTCTGTTGGCTGCCCTGGATGCTGTCCAATTATCCCGCCTCATTCAACCCAGATTCTACCTATCAGATTGCACAATGGCTTGGTGTCGCCGGCTGGTCGGCTCACCATCCTCCTTTGAGCACCTGTATTATGGGTCTTTGTGTTTCCATGGGTGAGCTGTTAATAAACAGGAATTTCGGCGCCTTTCTTTACCTTCTGCTCCAGTCCTTTTGCGGCGCACTGGTCTTTTCATGGGGACTGGCGATACTGTACCGAATGGGTATTTCCCGCAAGCTTTGGACGATTTTTGTTCTTTTCTTTGCAGTCAATCCTTTTTGGGGCTGTTATATGCAGTGGCTTGAAAAAGACCTGCTGTATGCGGTCGCTTTCTGCCTGACACTGACGCTTCTATTGCCGGTGCTCAAGGAGCGCCGTTGCTCTCTCCGCGAGGCTGTATATATCGCTCTTACGAGCTTTATCGCTGTCCTGCTGCGAAAAACAGGCAGCTATGAATTGCTCCCTGTCCTTGTCTTAATTGCCTTTTTCTTGAAGAAATCCGACCGCAAGAGGTTGTTAGCGGCTTTTCTGGCCGTATTAATTCTCAGCACCGGTGTAAATAAAGTCCTCTACCCCATGCTGAATATTAAGACTGCATCCGTCAAGGAGGCACTGAACATTCCTTTTCAGCAGACCGCCCGCTATGTCAACGATTATGAAGCCGAAGTCACTCCGGAGGAACGCACTGCTATCGACGCTGTGCTCAAATATGATGAGCTTGACAAATACACCCCCGAGATCTCTGACGCGGTCAAAAGCAACTACAGAGAAAACGCTTCTGCCTTGCCTGAATATTTCAAGCACTGGTTTGGTATGCTGCTCAAACACCCCATTTGCTATTTTGAAGCCGGATTTGTCATGAGCTATGGATATCTTGCCCCTGTGAAACCCAATCTGGATGCCTGTTACCTTTGCGATTATTATCCCCTTCTCGGAGAAATGGGCTTTTACAGGGTATTTGACGAATTCCCGACATATGCCTTTAACTCTCTGCGTGAGATTTTCATACAGGCTCCCCTGACAAATATTCTAAGTATGGCCGGTCTTTATACCTGGATATTGATGTTCTGTTTTGTTCAACTGCTGCGAAAGAAGCAGTACTGCGCGCTGCTGCTCTTTGTACCATGTATAATAAATATACTGATCTGTATTGCCTCTCCCCTCTGTGCCTCCACGAGATATGAGCTGCCGACTATTGCCGCAACGCCTTTGATATTCGGTTGGACAATAATAAATACAAAACGCAGTAAAAATGCTAATGTCAAAATCCTGGTAGGTGATGATTAGACCGGCGAGAGCAGATACCGAGGAAATCTGCGTTCTGATGACGGCACTTTTTCCAGGAATGCAAGAAGCTGCTTGTAAAAATGCAAGAAGCTGCTTCTAAAAATAGCCGTTGACATACTCCGCGTTTCTGTGCTATTATCTCCTGAGTAAAGACTTTGACGGAGACGATCCCGCGAGTCAACGCCGCACAGAGAGGGAGGCCATCGGCTGCGAGCCTGCCCGGCGCATCGCCTGTATCTACCGCTCCCGAGTCCGGGGAAGGAAATGGCCCCGCGTGTGCACCCGTTACAGTGCGTTTTGAGTGAAAATTCAAGGTGGAACCGTGCGTTACAGCACCCTTGGCATAATGCTGAGGGTGCTTTTATCATTTTTATTGGAGGATCATAAGATGAAAATTATTGACAGCCACGGCGTAGTTTCCGAGTGCCCCGAGGAAGAGGAGCTCCATGTTCTTCGCCATTCCGCAGCTCATATCATGGCTCAGGCCATCTCCCGCCTGTATCCCGATGCGGATTTCGCCTTCGGCCCCGCGACCGAAAAGGGCTTCTTCTACGATGTGGATCTGGGCGACCAGAAGCTCTCCGACGATGACCTGAAGCGCATCGAGGACGAAATGCGCAGGATCGTAAAGCAGAATCTGCCCTTCAAGTCCTTCATCCTGCCCCGTGAAGAGGCCATCAGGCTCATGGAGGAGCGCCACGAAAAGTACAAGGTGGAGCATATCGGCGATCTGCCCGAGGAGGCCGAGATCAGCTTCTTCCAGCAGGGCGAGTATATTGATATGTGCGTCGGACCCCACATCTGCTACACCAAGGCTCTCAAGGCCTTCAAGGTCACCCAGCAGTCCGGAGCATACTGGAAGAACGACCAGAAGAACAAAATGCTCACCCGCATCAACGGCATCGCTTTCCGCTCTCAGGCTGAGCTTGAGGAGTACGAGAAGCTGATGGAGGAGGCCAGACGCCGCGACCACCGTGTTCTGGGCCGCGAGCTGGGTCTGTTTGCCTTCCGTGATGAGGCTCCCGGCTTCCCCTTCTACCTGCCCAAGGGAATGGTCCTGAAAAATACCCTTATCGACTATTGGCGCGAGGTCCACAGGAAGTGGGAGTATGTTGAGATCTCCACTCCTCAGATCATGCGCCGCACTCTGTGGGAGACCTCCGGCCACTGGGATCACTACAAGGATAATATGTATACCACCCTCATTGACGGTGAGGATTTCGCCATCAAGCCCATGAACTGCCCCGGCAGCATTCTTGTCTATGATCTGGAGCCCCATTCCTACAAGGAGCTGCCCCTGCGCTACGGTGAGCTGGGTCTTGTCCACCGCCATGAGCTGTCCGGTGCCCTCCACGGTATGTTCCGCGTCCGCTGCTTCACTCAGGACGATGCTCACATCCTCCTTGCCAAGGATCAGATAAAGGACGAGGTCATCCGTATTGCCCGCCTGTTCGACGAGGTATATTCCCTGTTCGGACTGCCCTACACCATAGAGCTGTCCACCATGCCCGATGACCATATCGGCTCCCGTGAGGACTGGGAAAAGGCGGAGAATGCTCTGGCCGACGCCATTACCTCCATCGGCAAGGAATATGTTGTCAATCCCGGTGACGGCGCCTTCTACGGCCCCAAGCTTGACTTCCATATTCAGGACTCCCTGGGCCGTTCCTGGCAGTGCGGCACCATTCAGCTTGACTACCAGCTGCCCGGCCGCTTCAATCTGGAGTATACCGGCTCCGACGGAGAGAAGTACTGCCCCGTCATGATCCACCGCGTGGTATTCGGCTCTATCGAGCGCTTCATCGGCGTCATCACCGAGCATTTCGCCGGCGCATTCCCCGTGTGGCTCTCTCCCGTTCAGGCCATGGTCATGCCCATCACCGACAGAGCCGCAGACTATGCCAAGGACATCGCCGCAAGGCTGTCCGCTATGGGCGTGCGGGTCGAGACCGACCTGCGCAACGAGAAGATCGGCTACAAGATCCGCGAGGCTCAGATGAAGAAGCTTCCCTATATGCTGGTCGTGGGCGACAAGGAAGCTCAGAACGGCACGGTCTCTGTCCGTACCAGAACGGGCGTTGACCTGGGTGCAATGAGCTTTGAGGAATTTGCCACCAGGATCAGCGAGGAGATCAGGACAAGGGCGAATTAATAAAAACAGTACAGAACCCTGTCGCCTGAATTTGAATAAAACACTCATTTCCCTCACAGACTAACTAAAATATGTCTGTGAGGTTTTTTATATGAGTTCAAAACAGAAAAAATTTATTCTCGCCATTGCTGTAATATTCACGGTCAACATACTGCTCATATCCTTCATGCAGTCTGCATGGGCGGATGTATACAGGAAAGGCTCCTCGGGGGCGACGGTAAAGGAGATACAGACACGCCTTAAAAACTGGGGCTACTATTCGGGAACCGTTGACGGGATATTCGGCAGCAAGACCGAGGCGGCGGTGAAGTATTTCCAGAGGAAAAACGGTCTGCAGCAGGACGGCGTGGTCGGTAATCTCACCCTTGCCGCGCTGGGGATAACGCCCTCCGATTCCGGAAACGGCGGCAGCGGACAGCAGACCGGCAGCGGAGATGTGGATCTGCTCGCCCGGCTCATATCCGCGGAGGCGAGAGGCGAGCCTTATGAGGGACAGGTGGCCGTGGGCGCGGTCGTTCTGAACCGGGTGAAGCACCCCTCCTTCCCGAATTCGGTCTCCGGGGTCATATATCAGCCGGGGGCGTTCTCCTGTATGTATGACGGCCAGTTTGACCAGCCGGTCAGCGAGAGCGCCTACAGAGCGGCCAGAGACGCAATAAACGGCTGGGACCCCAGCTACGGCGCCATATACTATTTTAACCCCAATACCGCCACAAGCTCGTGGATATGGTCAAGACCTGTTATAGTGACTATCGGAGAGCATATGTTCTGCGCATAGGATTGTGTTGAAATAGGCCGACTTATAGGATATAATGAATCATCCTTTTTGACGGGAGGCCGACTATGGCATACTGTAAGAACTGCGGCGCGTACATTCCGGACAATCAGACCAGATGTCTGGCCTGCGGAAAAACAGAGGAAGAGATAGACAGAGAGAGAAAAGCCGCAGCCGGCGCCTCCACGGCAAGCGCCGCACAGCAGGCTCCATCGGGTGAATATCACTATACATCCGAGAAAATGAAGGAAGAGCTGAAGAAACAGCGGGCAAAGCAGCAGGAGTATGACCGTAAGTGGGCCGAGAACGAAAAGGCAAGGCGCGAAAGAGAGAAACAGGCCGCGGAAAAGAAAAAAGAAGAGCAGAGCGAAAGGCAGCCGGAGCGTTCAAAGCAGCCTGCGGCCGAGACTAAGAGAATATTCGCGGTCCTGAGCTATCTGTGGATCGGATGCTTCATACCGATGATCGTGTGTCCGGGAGATGAGTTTTGTATGTTCCATGCAAAACAGGGGCTGAGACTCCTGATCGTGGGAGCAATAGCAAGCGCCCTGGCAAACCTTATCGGCATAGGATGGCTGGTTACGGTGGGTTGGCTGTATCTTATGTATGTGGGCATGAAGAATGCACTGAACGGACTGAAAAAACCGCTGCCGTTCATCGGAAAATGAAACGGTAACAGATCGGATATATTGCGGTTTCAATGCAGAAAAAAGCACCATATATTGAGGCGTAAAAAAGTCTCAGAAAATTTCAGAAAAACTGTTGACAAAAGTGTTTCGGGGTGCTATATTACACAAGCACCGAAGCAGTTCAGACCGCTGAGGGAGCAGCGTTTTCTCTCGACAAAGTTTTTGAAAAATTCAAAAAACCTCTTGACAGGAGAAAAACGCTGTGCTAATATAAGCAAGCTGTCGCCGATGAGGCGGAGCAGAATGTACCTTGAAAATTGAACAATGTGAGAACAAAAGCTTATGCTAAATAAGCACCAGAAAAGGGTTCTTTAAAGTCAGAAATGACTATAAAAATTTCTTTGAGAGCTAAGAAAGCTTC
>JAZUJF010000037.1:0-3306 GCA_045642585.1 Candidatus Limivicinus sp. | reverse complement strand
CGCGTAAGCCAAATCAAAGATTTGGACGCTCACTTATCATTTAGTCACTTTTTCTTGCAATACACAAAGTATTCCTGCGAAAAAGTGCCGTCATCAGAACCCATTTTCTCTCGGCATCTGCTCTTGCCGCATTATGCGGTGGTGCCTTATATTGATTATATATTTCCGCTCCCGGTTTATCAATAACAATTATTACCCGGCTATGGAATAACCGCTCAAAAAATGCTATTATACTATCAACACAGGAAAGGACGGTCGGTTATGAGCAGATCGGAAGCTATGATCCAGTATGGCCGTGCCCTCAAGGAGGGCAAAAGGTATTATAGATCCGCCGTAAGCAGCGGCCAATACCCCTATCCGCAGGTGCTGGACGAGATAGTGGATACAAGGCTTACAGCCGGTATTATGAACATCGGCACAATCGAGATACCAATAGAGCGCATCGTCGGCACAAAGACAAAAGGCCGCCGTCAGGCCTTTGCCGGAAACTTCATGCCCCTGCTGGAGCAGGAGAGCGAATTCGGGGAAAAATGGATCATGCTGTGCGAGGCCAATCTCTCTCAGGAGGGTCTCCGCGATCCCATTCTCTGCTATGAATATCTGGGCAGATTTTTTGTGCAGGAGGGCAACAAGAGAGTCAGCGTACTGAAAAGCTTCGGTGCGCCCACCATCACCGCCGTTGTCCGGCGAATTATCCCGCGCCCCTCCGACGACCCGGAGATAATATGCTACTATGAGTTTATGGAGTTTTACCGGAAAAGCCGCACATATCTTGTCCGTTTCTCCAAGCCCGGCCAATACAGGAAGCTTCAGCTGGCTCTGGGCCATGAGGCAGAGCACGAATGGACAGAATGGGAATATCGGGAGTTTTCCGGTATGTATTTCACTCTGTCCCGGGCGCTGAGCAGAGTCTCCCTGAGCAAGGAAGAAAATCTGTCGGAAATATTCCTGTATCTGCTTCAGGTCTTTGGCGCGGAAAAGCTTCGGGCCATGACCGAAACTCAGCTCATCACCGCCTTTGAGCGCATCCGACCCGATCTCGCCCTGCAGAATCAGGAAAAGCAGATCGATGTAAGCATGGGCTCCGACAGTGACGGCTCCGCTGGCGTGCTATACAGGCTGATAAATTCCATTGTCCCCGTTCATATAAGCGCCGCCTTTATCTATGAGTGTCCCCCGGAGAAAAGCCCGTGGATCCGCGCCCACGAGCTGGGCCGCAGCTGTCTGCTGGAGCGCATGAGCGACAATGTGACCGCTGTGAGCTATACCGTCACTTCGGAGGAGACGGCCGATCAGGTGATGGAGCGGGCGGTGAAAGACGGGGCAGAGGTCATCTTCGCCCCCACTCCGAGCCTTATGCCCGCCTGCAGGCGCTGTGCCGTCAGCCATCCCGGGGTTCGGGTGCTCAACTGCTCCGTATCCATGCCCTTCCCCGAGGTGCGCACCTACTACAGCCGCATCTACGAGGGCAAATTCATATCCGGCGCTGTCGCCGGTGCTCTCACAAAGACCGATAAGCTGGGCTATGTTGCCAGCAATCCCATATACGGCGTGCCCGCCGGAATAAATGCCTTTGCCCTTGGAGCACGGCTTACAAATCCCGACGCTAAGGTCTATCTGCGCTGGTCCTCCACCGATGTTGACACCTTCTCCGCCCTCAGGGAGCTGGGTGTGGATCTGATCTCAAACCGTGACATTCCCACTCCGGAGCAGGATCAGGATGTGTGGGGGCTGTGCCGTGTGTCTCCCGACGGCGCAATGACGCCCATCCTCTCCCCCTACTGGAACTGGGGCGAAATATATGTTCATCTCATCCGGCTCATTCTCTCGGGCGCATGGGACGACACCAATGTGCGCATCGGCGACAAGGCCATAAATTACTGGTGGGGCATCAGCAGCGGAGCGGTGGATGTGCATATGGCACCGACCGCCCCCGACTCCGCCCATGAGCTGGTCTCCATGCTGAAGCTCGGGCTGGAAACCGGAGCCGTTGATCCCTTCTTCCGAAAAATACGCGCTCAGGACGGCAGAGAGATAAACGACGGCGAGCACTGGCTGGCACCGGAGGATATTCTTCACATGGACTGGCTGTGCGACAATGTGGCAGGTCACATTCCCCGCTGGGACGAGCTTCTGCCCATCGCCCGGAACATAGTCAAGCTCCAGGGCATCTATCGGGAAGACATTCCCGCGGAAACGGGGGATATGCAGCTGTGAAATTATTACTTCTGTCAGACAAGGAGAACAGCGGTCTCTGGGATTACTATACTCCGGGGAAGCTGGACGGCATAGACCTTATTCTCTCCTGCGGCGACCTGAAAGCCAGCTATCTCAGCTTTCTTGTAACAATGGGTCGGGCGCCGGTATTCTATGTCCGGGGAAACCACGACACCAATTACGGGATCGCTCCGCCCGAGGGCTGTGACTGCATAGAGGACAGGATCATTAACTACCGTGGTCTGCGGATATTGGGTCTGGGCGGCTGCCCGGTGTACAGCGGCGGGCCGGATCAGTACACCGAGCATCAGATGAAGCGCCGTTTTCTCCGGCTGAAATGGCGCATCCGCAGAGCGGGGGGCATTGATATTCTCCTGACCCATGCCCCCGCCGCCGGCTGCGGTGACGGAGAGGACTATGCCCACCGCGGCTTTGAGGTCTTCAACGACATTATCGGCACATATAAGCCAAAGTACCATGTCCACGGCCATGTCCACATGAACTACGGCTCCGATATCCCCCGGGTCACGCAGCGGGACGGAACGACCGTCATCAATGCCTGGGATAAGTACATACTGGAGATATGACGGCGGTTTTTTCAGCAAGCAATGATCCCTTCGTCCTTATTTCATAATGTAAACTTTGTTGACGGAAAGACCGTAAAGGTGTAAAATTGCCCACGAAATGACCGAATACACGGTGCTTTCCGGCACCTCCGGTCGAAGCTTCGGCATAAAAAATTAATATATAGGAGAACTGCTATGACTGACAATTCCAACGGATACCTCCCACTGGTCATCGAGCTGCTGAACAGGATCGAGACAGAGCAGTACGACAACATCAAGGCCGCCGCGAAGCTCATGGCCGACGCCATAGAGAACGACAGGCTCATCAATGTCTACGGCGGCGGCGGACACACCACTCTGCCCGTGGGCGAGATGTTCTTCCGGGCAGGCGGCCTGTGCAACATCAACCCCTGCATGGAGACCGGCCTGTCCGTGTTCAATCAGGCGCAGAAGTACCTGTCCCTTGAACGCTGTGTGAACTACGGACGGCACATCATGGACTACTACAACCTGCAGAAGGACG
>JAZUJF010000036.1:0-7679 GCA_045642585.1 Candidatus Limivicinus sp. | reverse complement strand
TATATGGACTGCGGCGTACTGATGTTCGATCTGCGCACTCAGGATGTCCACGCGGGCGGCTCAGGATGCGGCTGCTGCGCGTCGGTGCTCGCGGGGCATATTATCCCGTCAATGGAGCGGGGCGTCTGGAAGCGGGTGCTGGTTGCCGCAACAGGGGCGCTGATGTCACCGGTATCGTCCCAGCAGGGATTGACCATACCGGGAATATCCCACGCCATCGCCATAGAAACGGAGGAGTGAGCATGATATATCTGAAAGCGTTTCTTGTCGGCGGGATGCTGTGCCTCATAGGACAGGTGCTGATAGACAAGACCGGCCTCACTCCGGCGAGGATACTCACAAGCTATGTTGTCGCCGGCGTCATTCTGGGCGCGGTGGGATTGTATGAGCCCCTTGTAAAATTCGCCGGCGCCGGAGCCACCGTGCCCCTGACGGGTTTCGGAAACCTTATCGCAAAGGGTGTGCGCCGTGCCGTGGCGGAGAAGGGCGTTATGGGTATATTCACCGGCGGCCTCACCGCGTCGGCAGGGGGAATCACGGCGGCCATACTGTTCTCCCTGATCTGCGCCCTTATTTTCCGCCCCGGGGACAAGAACAGATAATACTGTGTAATTCGCAGAATATCATAGGTAGTGTCCGATATATTGCTGTTCATTTTATACCATTGACAAATGAGACACTGTCGGGTATGATTGTTTCAATCAAAAGGAAAGGAGCCGGGTCATATGCGCAGCTTCAACACCAACAATATGATGATGGATATGATGTACATGTGCAGCATGTGCATGATCATGCGTGCCCGAAAACAGTCCGCACCCGGTTTCATATCCGATTGATTTTATTAAGATCATCAGAGGATCCGAAACTCCGCGCGGGTTTCGGATCCTTTTTTGTTTTTCGTTTTGCGTGAAAGGAATTATCTGGGATGATAGAGCTTATCGATCTGAGCAAGACATATACTGACAGAGTATATTCCGTGGATGCCCTCAGAGACATCAGCCTCCGCATTGAGGACGGCGAGATATTCGGCATCATCGGCCTGAGCGGAGCGGGAAAAAGCACACTGGTGAGGTGCATCAATCTTCTGGAGACGCCCACCTCCGGCAAGGTCATCATTGACGGCGACAGCATGACGGAGCTTTCAAAGAAGGAGCTGCTCCTGAAGCGCCGCAGTATTTCCATGATATTTCAGGGATTCAACCTTCTGGAGCAGCGCACGGTGCTGAGAAATGTCACATTCCCCATGGAAATAGCCGGAGTAAAGAGGGCGGATTGCGAGAAAAAGGCCATGGAGCTGCTGAAGCTGGTGGGTCTTGAGGAAAAGGCCGATACATACCCCGCCAAGCTCTCAGGCGGACAGAAGCAGAGAGTGGCCATTGCCCGTGCCCTTGCCACCGACCCCAAATATCTCCTGTGCGACGAGGCCACCAGCGCCCTTGACCCCAACACCACCCGCTCTATCCTTGAGCTGCTGCGGCGGATCAACAGGGAGCTGGGAGTTACGATCATAGTTATCACCCACGAGATGAAGGTCATCGACCAGATCTGCGACAGAGTGGCAGTGATCGACCACAGCCGCATCGCCGAGATGGGAAGAGTGGAGGATGTGTTCACCAATCCTCAGTCCGATATTGCCCGGGAGCTGATCCTGCCTCAGGACAGAGCGGCTCTTGAGACCTCCGGCGGCACACGCATCAGGATCATCTTCGACGGCACCGAATCCACAGAGCCCCTTATCTCGAAGATGGTGCTGGAATGTCAGGCGCCTGTGAACATACTCTTCGCGGATACCAAGGAGTACGACGGAATAATCTACGGCCACATGATAGTGGAGCTGCCCACCGATGAACGGCAGGCGGATAAGATCAGAGCGTGGCTTCAGGCAAGCCCCGTTCGCTGGAAGGAGGAGAACTGATGCTCTCGGAAATGTTTTATAAGCTCTGGGATAACGGCATTATCCAGCTGGGCATATTTGAGACCATATATATGACCTTCATAGCCGCCGCCTTCTCCTATCTGCTGGGTCTGCCGCTGGGAATAATCCTGAACATCACCGATCAGGGCGGCATCTGCCCCAACAAATGGGTAAACCGGATCCTGGGCTTCGCGGTCAACTTCTTCCGCAGCATCCCCTTTGTCATACTGATGGTGGCCATGCTGCCGGTGGCAAAGTTCATTCTTGGCACAAGCCTCGGCAACGGCGCTGTGATAGTGATGCTGATAATTGCCGCCGCCCCGTATGTGGCCAGAATGGTCGAGAGCTCCATCAAGGAGGTGGGCGGGGGAGTCATAGAGGCCGCCCAGTCAATGGGCTGCACAAACTTTCAGATAATCACCCGGGTGATGCTCCCGGAGGCAAAGCCGTCGATCATTAACGGCGCCATCATCTCCACCGTGACTATTCTGGGCTACTCCGCGATGGCCGCCACCATCGGCGGAACGGGTCTTGGCCAGATAGCGATAATCTACGGCCACCAGCGCTCCAACGACGATATCACATGGATATGCGTATTCCTCACTGTGATCATAGTCCAGCTTTTGCAGATCATAGGTACATACATAATGAGAAAGACAGACAAGAGGATCAGATAAGGAGAGGAGAAAATGTCACTTATTTTTACGGGCCTTTGCAGGATGCGAATGTGCGGTTCAGCTATCAGCTATCAGTCATTAGTCGTCAGTTGAATAACCGATTTCAATTATTATAAAGGAGATCATCATTATGAAAAAATTTACTGCTGTAATTCTTGCCATCGCTCTGGTTTTCACTCTCTGCGCCTGCGGCTCAAAGAATGCCGATGATAAGGTCATCACCGTCGGCGCCAGCTCCACCCCCCATGCCGAGATACTCGAAACCGTGAAGGATGCTCTCGCAAAAGACGGATATACCCTGAATATCGTTGTATATGATGACTATGTTCTGCCCAATCAGGCACTGACCGACGGCACTCTGGACGCAAACTACTTCCAGCATACCCCCTATCTTAATTCCTACAATGCCTCCAACGGCACAAATATCGTCAGCGCCGCCAAGATCCACTATGAGCCCTTCGGTCTCTACGGAAACGGCGTTGAGTCCGTTGCCGATATTGCCGACGGCGCGACCGTCCTGATCCCCGCCGATGACTCCAACGAGACCCGCGCTCTGCTCCTGCTGGCTCAGGAGGGACTTATTGAGCTGCCCGCCGACGCCACCGCCGAAAAGGGCGTGACCACTCTGGACATAGTGGATGCCAACGGCCTCAATGTTCAGGCTGTTCAGGCGGACACCGTTCCCGCGCAGCTTGCCAATTCCGACCCCGGCACCGTGGCCGTCATCAACGGCAACTACGCGATCCAGGCCGGCCTGAATGTGGCCGACGCTCTGGCAATAGAGGATGCCTCCGGTGACGCCGCTCAGTATTACGCCAACATCATCGCCTGCCGCAGCGGAGACGAGGCCGGCGCAAAGGTGCAGGCTCTTGTGAAGGCTCTCCGGACCGCGGCTGTCAGCGACTTCATAGCCGCCACTTATAGCGGAGCAGTTGTGGCGATCTTCTGATACGGATTTTCAATATTTGAAATAATGAGCACTGCATGATCTCAACCATGCAGTGCTCATTTTTATATTCCGGTGTTTATTGCTCAACAGCCTTCAGGAGAGCGTCGGTGCGGTCTGTCATCTCCCAGCGGACGCCCAGCTCCTCACGACCCATGTGACCGTAGGCGGCAAGCTGCCTGTAAATGGGCTTTCTCAGGTCGAGATCCCGGATGATGGCGGTGGGGCGCAGGTCAAAGACCTTGTTCACAGCCTCGGACAGCACATGGTCAGGGACCTTTCCCGTGCCGAAGGTCTCCACCAGAACGCTGACGGGTCTTGCAACGCCGATGGCATAGGCCAGCTGAACCTGACAGCGCTTCGCAAGGCCGGCGGCAACCACATTCTTTGCCACATAGCGGGCCGCATACGCCGCGGAGCGGTCTACCTTGGTGGGATCCTTGCCGGAGAAAGCTCCGCCGCCGTGAGGCGCACTGCCGCCATAGGTATCGACGATGATCTTGCGCCCGGTGAGGCCGGAGTCGCCCTGAGGCCCGCCGATGACAAAACGGCCGGTCGGGTTTACATAATACTTAGTGTTCTCGTCCAGCAGATCGGCGGAGACAACGGGCTTTACCACAAGCTCTATCATATCCCTGCGGATGGTCTCAAGAGCGACATCAGGGGAGTGCTGGGTAGAGATAACGACGGAGTCAACGCGGACGGGGCGGCGCCGGTCGTCATATTCAACGGTGACCTGAGTTTTGCCGTCGGGACGGAGGTAGTTCACAACGCCTGTCTTGCGTATCTCTGTCAGCCGAAGAGCCAGCCTGTGAGCCAGTGAGATGGGCATAGGCATGAGCTCGGGGGTCTCGTCGCAGGCATAACCGAACATCATGCCCTGATCTCCCGCACCGTTCTGAAGCTCGCTGTCCTCTCCCTGCTTGTTCTCAAGAGACTTATCCACGCCCATGGCAATGTCCCCGGATTGCTCGTCGATGTTGGTGATTATGCCGCAGGTATCGCAGTCGAAGCCATACTTCGCTCTGTCATAGCCGATCTGGCGGATGACCTCACGGGTGATCTTGGGAATGTCCACATAGCACTTGGTGCTTATTTCGCCCATGATGTGTACAAGGCCGGTAGATACGGTGGTCTCGCAGGCCACGCGGCCCATAGGATCCTCAGCGAGAATAGCGTCCAGAACAGCGTCGGAGATCTGGTCGCATATCTTGTCGGGATGCCCCTCTGTAACTGATTCGGATGTGAAAAGATAATGACTCATTTTCTGTATTTCCTTTCTGCGTTGATTACTTTTTCGGCTTCCTATCTGGGGAAGGCCTTGATCTTTCCCCAAAGAAGGTTTGGACTGCCCACAAAAAAACGCCCCGCACCGGCGGGACGCAAACACAAAATCATGCCTCATCTTTCGATACACCGCCGGATTTGGCACCTTGCACAAGGCAGGTTGCCGGGCTTCACAGGGCCGTTCCCTCCACCACTCTTGATAAGGTATTCAATTTTACGGTGGACATTATACCAGATGGAAGAAAAAAGTCAAGAAAAATCAGAAAATATTGCTTGACATACTGTTATACTGCGTATATACTGTGCATATTGAATATGAACAGCATGAACGGAGGCAGGGAATGACCGTATTGATCGACAACCGCAGCGGTACACCTATATATGAGCAGATATACTCCCAGATAAAGGCTCAGATACTGTCGGGGGAGATAAAGGCGGATGAGCCCATGCCGTCCATCAGAAATCTGGCCCGGGATCTGAGGATAAGCGTCATTACCACAAAGCGAGCCTATGACGAGCTGGAGAATGGGGGCTTTATCGTCACCGTTCCCGGAAAGGGGAGCTTTGCCTGCGCCGGGAATAAGGAGCTTGTGCGGGAGGAGCATCTGAGGGAGCTTGAGGAGCGTCTGAGACAGGCGTCCCGTCTGGCGGTACTGTGCGGTGTGAGCGATAGGGAAGTATTCGAGATGTACACTCTGCTGAAGGAGGAGCAATAAACATGACCAACGCCATCGAGATAAAGGGACTGACGAAGAAATATAATGATTTCACGCTGGATAATATTTCGTTCGATCTGCCCGCCGGATGTATCGTGGGGCTGATAGGCGAGAACGGAGCCGGAAAGACCACCACCATCAAGACGCTTCTGGGTATGGTAAAGGCCGACAGCGGCACGGCAACCGTGCTGGGTACAGCGGTAGGGCATGATATGTCGGCTGTGAAGGAGGACATCGGCGTTGTGCTGGATGAGCCGGGATTTCCGAGCTGCATCACCCCCCGCAAGCTCGACAGGATCCTTTCCTCGGCCTACAAAAACTGGAACAGGGATGAATACGGGAAGCTGATCGACCGGCTGGGGCTCCCATGGGATAAGGAGTACGGCGATTTTTCCCGGGGAATGAAGATGAAGCTGGGCATCGCCGCGGCCATGTCCCACGGTGCAAAGCTGCTTCTGCTGGATGAGCCCACAGGCGGCCTTGACCCTGTCGTAAGGGACGTGGTGGTGGAGCTGTTTCTGGATTTTACCCGGGAGCCTGACCACTCCATTCTGATCTCCTCCCACATAGTCAGCGATCTTGAGAAGCTGTGCGACTATATCGCCTTTATCCACAAGGGCAGGCTGATACTCTTCCGGGAAAAGGATGCCCTCATGGAGGAATACTGCCTTGTGAGATGCGACAAGGCCGCGCTGGACGGTGTGAGCGCCGGGGATATTATGGGACGGCGCGACGGAGAATTTGCCACTACCGCCATTATGCGCCGCAGGGCAGTACCGGAGGGAATAGTGGTTGAGCCGCTGAATATTGAGGAGCTGTTTGTTTTCACGGTCAAGGAGGTGGACAGATGAAGGCCTTGCTTTTGAAGGATTATTTCGTGGCGAAGAAGTATCTCCGTGCTTTTTCCGTAATGCTGATAGTTTTTCTGGCAGTAGGAGCAATGAACCCCGATATGGAGTATTATCTGAGCTTCCCATGCGTCCTGAGCGGTATACTCACCGTGAGCCTTGTGTCCTATGACGAGCGCTTCCACTGGGACAGCTATTGCGAGCTTCTGCCCCTGCCCCGGAAAACAGTGGTGGCCGAAAAATATGTGCTGACCCTGATTATCGGCCTGACCGTATGGCTCATAAGCGATGTAATAGAGGCCTTCCGTGTTCCGGTAACATCCCCCGCGTACCTGACCATGGTTTTCGGCAGGCTGGCCGTTACACTTGCCGCCCCTGTGATATTGCTTCCCGTCATCTTCAAATACGGCGTTGAGAAGGGGAGGATCGTCTATTTCATCGTGCTGGGCTTCTTTACCGCCGCCAGCGCCATGATCTTTCCCCAGTCAGCCGCGGATGTGAAAGGGGTCGCACCGGCGCTTACATGGGTCATATTGCCTGTTGTGGCGGCGCTCTACGCTCTCTCATGGCTCCTGTCGGTAAAGGTCTACGAAAAGAGAGAATTTTAAACACTTGATACAGAGGCTTTTTCGTAGTATGATAACGGAAAACGAGCACTGATACGACCGTACTGGGCTGTCTTCTTATCATTCCTTTGCTTCGCGTGGTAGGATGCGGTGCTCTCACTACTCTTTGCGCCGGAGCGAAGCGGCGGAACGGATGATATTGTGAAAAAGCTGAAAAAACTGCTGCCGATACTGATAATCGCGCTGGTGCTGATTTTCTCGTTATTGAGTAAGGAAGAGTCCACTGCTCGTACCGTAAGCACTCAGGTCGTTGAAACGCAGTCAGTATTTGACCCTGACGCGGCCGCCTCCCCATCGGATGAGACGGAAGACGCGGTCGCTCCGGAAGAGACGGCGGGCGCGGAGGAGCTTTCTCAGGATGAGGCCGCGATAGCGGAGGACGGATATTACACCGACAGGGACGATGTGGCGCTGTATATCCATACATATGGCCGCCTGCCGGGGAATTTCGTCACCAAGAGCGAGGCAAAGAAAGCCGGATGGCCGGGCGGAGGTCTGGACGATTATCTGCCGGGCATGAGCATAGGCGGGGACAGATTCAGAAACAGCGAGGGTCTGCTTCCTGACGCACCGGGACGGATATGGACAGAATGCGATATCAATACGATGCACGCCCGCTCCCGGGGTGTGGAGCGTATAGTTTTCTCCAATAAGTCGGAGGCCA
>JAZUJF010000035.1:0-11810 GCA_045642585.1 Candidatus Limivicinus sp. | reverse complement strand
GGCGGCGATCTCGTATTCCAGCATCTTTGCCGCCTTCTTCATCTTGTCCTCAAGGCTCAGTATCAGTTCACGCCGCTCTCTGTCGGTCATCTTCACGCCGCCTTTTTTGGGGACAGCGGGAGCGGTATCGGTGGATATCTCCAGCAGATCCCGCACGCTCTTTATGATGGTCTTTGGCACGATGCCGTGAGAGGCGTTGTAGGCCATCTGCTTTTCACGCCTCCGGGCTGTCTCATCCATACAGGCACGCATGGAGGGAGTGACGGTGTCGGCGTACATGATGACGATGCTCTCGGCATTTCTGGCCGCGCGGCCCACAGTCTGGATAAGGCTGGTCTCGCTCCTGAGGAAGCCCTCCTTATCCGCGTCAAGAATGGCGACAAGCCCCACTTCCGGTATATCCAAGCCCTCACGGAGGAGATTGATCCCCACCAGAACATCGAATTCACCCAATCTGAGGTCACGGATTATCTCCATGCGCTCAATGGTGCCCACATCGTGGTGCATATAGCGGCAGCGGATGCCGGAGGAAGTCAGGTAGGCGGACAGATCCTCGGCCATCTTTTTGGTGAGAGTGGTGACAAGGGAACGCTGACCCCTGTCGATCTTGGCGTTTATCTCGCCTATAAGGTCGTCTATCTGCCCCTCCACAGGCCGCACAAATATCTCCGGGTCCAGAAGACCGGTGGGGCGTATGATCTGCTCGGCGATCTGACCGGCTCTCTCACGCTCATATTCGCCGGGAGTGGCGGAGACATATATGCGCTGGTGGATGCGGTCCGTGAATTCCTCGAATTTCAGCGGGCGGTTGTCATAGGCGGAGGGCAGGCGAAAGCCGTAATCCACCAGAGACTCCTTCCTGGCCCGGTCACCCCGGTACATGGCCCGCACCTGGGGCAGAGTCACATGACTCTCATCCACGAAGAGAAGAAAATCCCTGGGGAAATAGTCAAGGAGAGTCATTGGAGGACTGCCGGGAGCGCGGTTTGAGATGACCCGGGAATAGTTCTCAATGCCGCTGCAATAGCCCAGCTCCTGCATCATCTCGATATCGTAATCGGTGCGCTGCTTTATGCGCTGGGCTTCAAGGAGCTTCCCTGCGTCTGTGAAATACTTCACCCGCTCGTCGCACTCGGTGCGGATGCGGTCGATGGCGGCGGCCATTTTTTCACGGGTGGTCACATAGTGGCTGGCCGGGTATATGGCCACATGGTTCAGATACCTTGTGGCAGAGCCGGTGACGGCGTTTATTTCGCTAATTCTGTCGATCTCATCCCCGAAAAACTCCACACGGATGGCCTTATCATTGGAGTATGCCGGGAAGATCTCCACCGTATCGCCGCGCACACGGAACATATTGCGCTCAAAGGCGATGTCGTTTCGCTCATAGCGTATCTCAATGAGCTTGCGCAGAAGCTCGTCAAAATCTCTTGTCTGACCGGGGCGAAGGGAGATGACCATGTTCGCATAGTCTATAGGGTCACCAAGACCGTATATGCAGGACACGGAGGACACAACGATAACATCCCGCCGCTCAAAGAGGGAGGAGGTGGCGCTGTGGCGCAGCCGCTCTATTTCGTCGTTAATTGAGCTGTCCTTCTCGATAAAGGTGTCCGTATGGGGAATGTACGCCTCCGGCTGGTAATAGTCATAATAGGAGACAAAGTATTCAACGGCGTTTTCCGGGAAGAACTCCTTGAACTCGCTGCAAAGCTGGGCGGCAAGGGTCTTGTTGTGGGCCAGAACGAGCGTCGGACGATTGAGCCGCGCGATAACATTGGCCATGGTAAAGGTCTTGCCGGAGCCGGTGACACCCAGAAGCACCTGCTCATCTATTCCGTTTTCAATACCCATTGTCAGCGCATCAATGGCCTCAGGCTGATCACCCATAGGCTGATACGGACTTACAAGCTTGAATTTATCCATACCGCTCCAATTATGATTAATATGCTATAAATTGTACCACCACTGAGTTAAATACACAAGATAAACCGGTAAAAAACAGAGAAAAATCGGCCCGATATGTATTGTATGAAAAAAGTCAAAAATGGCACATTCTGTCCGGCGGATGCCGCAGGCGATTGCCTTAATAATTTTTTGCATTATTTTAACGCCTGAATGTGGTATTATTATTCCGTAACGATTTATGCTATGGAGGAAATATGGCCTCTTTCAGACAAAAGCTAAAAGAACTTTTTCCCATATCGGTAAAGGGATTTTTGATCCTTGCGCTGTCTTTGGTTATGGCCTCGTTCATCTGTATTATGCTGATGATGGTGGCGGACTCTGATGTCCATGTGCCCATGATATTCGTGCTGGCGGTGCTGGTGGTATCGCTGCTGACCGACGGATATTTCTACGGTATCATTGCCGCGGCTGTGAGTGTAATAGGGGTGAACTATGCCTTTACATATCCGTATCTGAAGCTGGACTTCTCAATATACGGCTATCCTCTCACATTTATGACAATGCTGGCTGTGGGCATAGCTGTTTCGACTCTTACAGGCCGTCTGAAAGCTCAGGAGAAGATAAAGGCTGAGAGCGAGCGGGAGAAGATGAGGGCAAATCTCCTCAGGGCTGTCTCCCATGACCTGAGAACGCCCCTTACGGCCATAAGCGGCTCGATCACCACCGTACTGGAAAACGGCGAATATCTCACGGAGGGGCAGAAAAGAGAGCTGCTGACCGACGCGAGAGGGGATGCGGAGTGGCTGTACAGAATGGTGGAAAATCTTCTGTCTGTCACAAGAATAGGAAGTGACGGCAAAGGGTCGCTGAATACCACGGATGAGCTGCTTGAGGATGTGCTGGGTGAGGCGGTTCTGAAATTCCGCAAGCGCAACAATACCGTCGAGGTTTCCGTATGTGTGCCGGATGAACTGATCCTTGTCCCAGTGGACGCCATGCTTATCGAGCAGGTACTCCTGAATTTAATGGACAATGCCGTTATCCACGGCAAGGGCGCGGACATGATCAATGTTTCGGCTTCAACAGACGGAAAATGCGCTATCGTGAGGGTCGAGGATAACGGCGCGGGCATCAGCAGGGAAGTAATGCCGAAGCTCTTTGACGGCAGCCTGAAGCTGTCTGCACAAAACGGTGATTCGGCACGCTCCATGGGCATAGGTCTGAGTGTATGCAAAACTATTATTGAGGCACACGGAGGCAGGATCTGGGCAGAAAACATCCCGGAGTCAGGAGCCAGATTTTCATTCACCCTGCCTGTATCGGAACATAGCATATAGGATAACGGAGGACAGAACCATGACGATAAAAGAAAAGATACTTGTTGTAGAGGATGAAAAGAGCATATCCGGCCTGATAAAAACCATACTCACCTCCAACGGCTTCGATGTAATTCTGGCATCGAACGGCTCAGAGGCGTTTTCGATGATAAGCTCCCATTGCCCGGATCTCATAGTGCTTGATCTGGGACTGCCTGATATGGATGGCATGGAGATCATAAAAACAGTCAGAGGCTGGACAGCCCTGCCCATTATCGTTGTCTCTGCCAGAACATACGAACGGGATAAGGTGACGGCGCTGGATGCGGGAGCCGACGATTATCTCACAAAGCCTTTCTCAGCCGGCGAGCTTATTGCACGGGTAAAGGTAGCTATCCGTCATACCAGGTCGCCTATGAACAGTATGCAGGCCGTTGGGGGCAAGTTCGTGACCGGAGAGCTGACTGTGGACTATGACAAGCATCAGGTGATCGTGGAGGGAGAAAACCGCCATCTCACCCAGAATGAGTTCCGTATAGTGTCGCTTCTGAGCAAATACGCCGGGAAGGTGCTGACATATGATTTCATTATGAAAGAGCTCTGGGGCCCCAAGAGTAACGGAGGAAACCAGATACTCCGCGTAAATATGGCAAATATCCGCAGAAAGATCGAAAAAAACCCGGCCGAGCCAAAATACATATTCACAGAGGTGGGTGTGGGTTACAGAATGTCGGAGGAGACTTGACGCGACGAGGGCATAAAAGCCCTTAACGGAGCGCGGTCGAGTCTTAACGCCGGATTAATCTCCCGAATAATTTCCTTGTCGCCGTTTTTATCTGTTTTTCGATATGCTGTATCGGGAAAGGGACAGAGACGGCGTCTCTGTTTACAGAAAAAACTGATCGGGAGGTTATTATGGAAGAACTGTTGAAGGGCGCACTCGACGAGGGAGAAAAGATACTCTGGAAGGGGCAGCCTGAAAGCTTTGAAACTCTGGATAAAACGCATAGATCCGGATATATCCGCAAATGCGTGATAACGGCTGTGATAACTGCCGCGATATTGATCGCGTATATTGCAGCCGCCACATCCAACGGCGCCGGAATAAAGTGGGGTGTCATTGTAATTATTCTGGTCTGCGCGGCATATGCGTGTCTCAGCCCTATACTGACTGCCAACCAGCTCAGAAAGCAGATCATGTATGTCATAACAGACAAGCGCATGATGATAATCAGAGGCTCTGTCACCTCCTGCGCATACGATAAGATCGGTATTGCCGCCATGCGCAAGGACAGTGACGGGCACAGCTGCCTGATCTGCGGCGCTGACGGGATAAAGCTTAAACCGACAAAGTGGAGAGGCGACACCGTCACCGGCGCGAGAAGCGATGTACAGACCGGCGAATGCAGCAGCCTTGTAATGTATGCAGTCCCCGAGGCCGACAAAGTCAGAGAGATATTAAAGCCTTATCTCACCCTGAACTGATCGCATAAAACACATAACGACAACTGAACAAGGAAAAAGAATTTGAGCGCCGCGGAACATTCCGCAGCGCTCGTTTCGTCATCTAAATTGAAAACAAAAACTCAAATACTGTTACTTGTCGCTGATCTTCAGGTCTTCTTCGTCAATATGCCTGAGCTCCTTCTTGGACAGAATATCGTACATTACCGGTATCACATACAGAGTCATCGCAGTGGCGTATACAAGACCTCCGATACAGGTTATTGCCAGAGGACGGACGATGGATGTTCCCTCGTTATTCCCCAGAGCCATTACCGCGAGACCGAGAACGGTGGTGATAGTTGTCATCAGTATGGGGCGCAGACGGGTGACAGCCGCCTCAACTATGGCATCCTCACGGTTGCTGCCGGCCTCACGAAGCTGATTGATATAGTCAACGAGCACTATGCCGTTGTTGACTATTATACCGACCAGCATGATAAGACCCAGCATGGACAGTGTGTTGACCTCCATATCGAAAATCAGCATAGCCAGGAAACCGCCGGTGAATGCCAGAGGTACAGTGAACATGACTATAAACGGGGCTTTGAGATTCTGGAACTGCGCCACCATTACAAGATATACAAGCAGGATGCCAGCCAGCATAAGCAGCAGCAGCTTCTCCAGCGCGTCCATGATGGCCTCTCTCTCACCGGAGAATCTGATCTCAACATCCTTGGGAAGCTTCACATTCTTCAGCGCCTCTTCTGCCGCATCGGTGACCTTGGTGATGTTGTAGTCCTCGGAAACCTCCGCGTTGACATCCAGATAACGGCGCTGCTCAAGACGGTGTATAGTTGACAGGGCGGTGCTGTCGCTGACGGAAGCTATGTCCCTCAGAGCTACGGTCTGTTCCTCGCCCTTCTTGTCCTTTACCTTAAATGTGAAGTTTTCGATGAACTGGGGAGTAATGTCGTCATCCTCACCGGTACGGACGATGACGGTGTAGGTCTTGTCGTCATCCTCCATCTCCATGAGCTCCGCGGAATTGGTCAGAGCCTTGGCGACCTCCATATAGACCTGTGCCACTGTGAGATTGTTTTTCGCGGCCTTGGCCTTGTCAACGGTGAAATGAACCTCAGGAGTGAGATCCTCCTCGTCTGTTCCCGCGGAGGTGACTCCCTCCACCTTCAGAAGCTCCGCAGAGACTATTTCTGAGCCCTCCTGCAGCTTATCCATGTCGTTGGAGAAGAGCCTGATCTTGATGCCGGAGCCGGAGAGAGCCTGAGTCATGGATGACATGATGGAATTCGCGTCGGCATGGACTTCGCATGGCATATCGGAGCACAGCTCGTTTATCTGCTTTGCCACCTGGTTTGCCTTCATGGAGGAGCCCTTTTCAAGCAGAACATAGAAGGTCACAACACCCTTGTCGGATGCCCCGGAGGAAATTCCTACGGCAGAGCCGCCGGTGCTGCCGCTGATGCTACCGCCCACGGTCTCAACGCCGTCAACGGAAAGCATACGGGCAGACGCTTCATTTGCCTGCTCTACGGTATCATCAAAGCTTGAGCCCTCCGGCATTGTGAGGGTAACAGACATCTGCTCCATCTGCATACTGGGCATAAAGGTAAAGCCCTTATTGAGGACAAGTACCGCGCTGACAACAAGAAGCGCGGTGGCCGAACAGAGAACGACCGCCTTGTGGCGAACGCCCCAGCGCACGGTGCGGCCGTAGAGCGTCATAGCCTTGCCGTCCTCTCCGTAGGCTTTGAGATCCTTCGTGAGCAGCTTTCCCGCAAGGGCGGGAACAAGGGTGAGGGCAATAATAAGACTGGCTATGAGAGCGTAGCACAGGGTGAGTATCATGTCGGTGAACAACTCGCGGACAATACCGGTGACAAAGACTACGGGAATGAAGACGCATACCGTCGTCAGGGTGGACGCGGCAATGGCCCCTCCCACCTGTGCGGCGCCGGAGACCGCCGCCTTCATGGGGGATTCTCCCAGAGAACGCAGACGGTAGGTGTTTTCGATGACGACGATAGAGTTATCCACCAACATACCGACGGATATGGCGAGACCCGACAGACTCATCACATTCAGCGACACTCCGGTGAAGTACATGAGCATCATGGCAAACAGCAGACTCACCGGGATGCTGAACAGAGTGAGAAGGGTGGGACGCCAATCCCGGAGAAACAGGAACAGGATGATGACCGAAAACACCACACCCCAGAGAATACTGGAGAGAATAGAGTCGCGGATAAGGTAGATATAGTCGCCCTGATCCATAAGCGGGGTGAATTTAACGGAGGGGTATTTTTCGCTCAGCTCTGCGAAAGAGTCCATAAGATTGTTGGAAACGCTGGCCGTGGCATAGTTGGACTGCTTAAAGAACATGAGGAGCAGACCGTCATCGCCGTTGAGTGTGGCGTATATATCGCCGGTGTTGTCGGTGACGGTAAGATCTGCCACATCGCACAGGCGAATAGGCTCGACCGAATCCAGCCCCATATCAAACAGCACGGTGTTATTAAGAAGATCCCTTGTATCTATGCCGTCGCCCACAGTGACCAGAACGCTGGAGCCGTCGCTGCTCACATAGCCTGCGGGCATATCGAAGTTCTGAGCACCCAGTATGGTGCAGAGGGTCTCAAGATTGAGTATATTGCGGACATCGGAAGCCTTGATGGCCGCCTCCGACTGCTCATCGAAGGAGTCCTTCGCCTTGTCAAGAGTCTCCTGGGCGGTTGTCAGATTGGCCTGAGCCGCGGCAAGGGTGATAGCCGCGTCAGTCATCTGACCGATACCGTCAAAGAGCTGGCCTGACATATCTTTGATACCGTTGGAGAGTTTTTCGATGTCCTTTTGATTGATCGTGATCTGATCCAGCAGCTCCGCCAGCCATTCGTCGATCTCGTCGATGCGCTCGTCAATATTTGCAATGGCCTTATCGACAAAGGAAGAGATCTCATCATAGGAAAGCTGCGCCGCACGCACATTCATCTCTGCCACAGCCTCATCGGACTGAAGCGCCGCATCCAGAGCCCGGGCCTCACCAACAGTCCTGCAGGTAAGACCGTATCTGAGCAGATCTCCTATATCGACCCCCGCCTCGGTAACTGACATACTGTCGTCCTCCTGCATAAGAGCGGGGGACAGGACATCGCGCTTCGCCTGAATATACTCAAGCTCCATATTCCGCAGCTCGAGAGTGGCGGAGGCTTTTGCCTTACGGGTCTCGTATGAAAGCTTCTCAGCGATAAGAGACGCTTTCTCTGCTTCCATGGCGCTCAGATCTGCAGCCAGAGCTTCCGCCTTTGCCCGGAGGTCATCAAGGGTCGGGATGTAACCTCCCACTTCCTCGACCATGGTTCGCGGAGCGCTGATAAGCTGATCCTTGCCGTCGGTCACCTTGTCGGTGGCATTGTCCAGCTCCCTCTGGGCATCGTCAAGCTTGGTCTTTGCCTCTTCAAGGGATTTATTGATCCCGTCTGCGATCTTCTCGTTGGCGGCATCCAGCTTGCTCTGATTCAGAGTAACGAGCAGCTGACGCTCCACTAAACCGCCGGCACTTATACTGGCAAGACCGGTAGTGCCCTCAAGCTCGGGTATCAATGTCTTCTGGGCGAGAGTACAAAGCTCGTATCTGTCAAGTGTATCGGAGGAGACAGCCGTTACCATCACCGGAAGCATACTGGGATTGATACGGATAATGTTGGGTGTACCCACATTTTCGTCCCATGAGCCGGATATCTGCTGTGTCTTCTGAAGAATGTCCACAACGGCCGCGTCCATGGAGGTCTCCTGCTCAAACTCCAGACTTATCATGGAATAGTTTTCTCCGGAAGAGGAGGAGATGGTCTTGATATTGTTCAATGTTGCCATTGCCTGCTCAAGAGGCTTTGTTACCTGGACCTCTACCTCTCCGGGAGTTGCGCCGGGATAGGTGGTGAGGATGATAACATAGGGATAGTCCATGTTCGGCAGCAGATCGGGCACCATCTGCGTGTATGATATTATACCGAATACGATTACGGCGATCACGCATACAATAACCGTAAACGGCTTTCGGACGCTGAATTTAGTCATTTGACGATTCCCCTAAACGACGAAGAATGATATACAAAATCAATTATATAGTATACTATGTTCACCGCCGTTCTTTCAACAGCCACATCGGTAAATTTGCACAAATTTAACAAAATTTTTTTTGCTATATGCAATAAAGCGAAAAAACACCGGTATTATTATGAGCCGTCAGTACCGGCCTGCTCAAGGACACACTACAACCACGCGACGATGACGGCTTAACCGCCGTTTCCATGTTTTTCTTGCATAAGTCCGGGATATCTGCAAAAGCTATGCTCGGGCGATAAAAACCCAAAACAAAAAAAGGAGATGCAAACAATGGCTACTAATTCCAGTAATCATCTGGTAAACCCCGCTGCACGCGATGCAATGGAGAAGTTCAAGATGGAGGCCGCTTCTGAAGTCGGCGTCAATCTGAAGGACGGTTACAACGGCGATATCACCAGCCGTCAGGCCGGTTCTGTCGGCGGTCAGATGGTCAAGAAGATGACACCCATCGAGCAGTTTGAATTCGAAAGATATTCTCGAACAGGGTTGAATCATAAGAAAACAGTCAGATATTCAGCTGCGCTATTTGTAGCTGTTAAGGAGAAGTAATCGTCCGGGGTATAATTCATAAGATCATCAGAAATAAGGGTATCTGTTCTGTTCAGGAGCGGGTATCCTTTCTATATTATCAAATCTTTTTATACGACAAATACTAAAGGTAGAGGGAAAAATGCGGACACAAAAAATTCATAAAAAGTTCACAAAAAATCCACAGAATTTTGCCGTTTTAGTTGGCTACCACTTGAGGGAGTGTTTTCTTCCTCGGAGGCACCTTGACAAACGAATATACATTCATCAGATACATTCCCTGTGCCGGGTGGAGACACCCAGCTGAGGCTGTAGGTGCGCCATGACCCCACAATCCGGGAGAGCGATACAACCTATACAGCAGAAACCGGACAGCCTCCGGTGGCGGCAATAACAGGCACAGGAGACAATGATACTTCTCTACGGAGCTGGCGGAGGACCCGGAAGGGGTGAGATTCCCATGGACCCGATTCGCTATCGGGCGTCTGATGACTTCCTTTCATGCACTTGGGGTTCGAGGAAAAATTAAGTGCAGCGACAAAAGCACAATTAGCCGTATCGTGTTTTTGTATATCTGTTTTTAGATTCAAATTATATCGGAAGGAGAGACCAAAACGGAAAACTGTAAAGTAATTGCCATCACAAATCAGAAGGGCGGAGTCGGTAAGACTACAACAGCGGTCAATCTTGGAGTGGGACTTGCAAACCGGGGCAAGCGGGTATTGCTTGTGGATGCAGATCCGCAGGGAAGTCTGACCGTCAGTCTGGGAGTCAAGAATCCGGACGAGCTGGATGTATCACTATCTTCTCTCATGGATGCTTCCATCAACGATGAACCCGTTCCCGCGGGGGCAATACTCCGGCACAGGGAAGGAGTTGACCTGCTCCCCTCAAACATTGAGCTGTCCGCTATGGAAACCGGACTTGTAAATGTTATGAGCCGCGAGTTTATTCTGAAAAGCTGTCTGGAGCCCATAAAAAAGAACTACAATTACATTCTCATCGACTGTATGCCCTCATTGGGAATGATGACGATCAATGCGCTGGCCGCAGCGGACAGTGTAATTATCCCGTCTCAGCCGAATTTTCTGTCAACGAAAGGCCTGAATCTGCTTTTACGCTCAATTTCAAAGGTGAAGAAAAGCATCAATCCGGGTCTCAGGGTTGACGGCGTTCTGCTTACTATGGTGGATAGCCGCACGAACAATGCCAAGGATATCATCGAGAACCTGAGAAGCGGTTTAGGCCAGAATATCAGAGTATTCAATGCTGAAATCCCCAATTCCGTCCGTGCGGCTGAATGCAGCCTTATCGGAGAGAGCATCTTTTCCCATGATGCCAACGGAAAGGTTGCTGCTGCATACGATGCACTCACGAAGGAGGTGAAAGAAATTGAACAAAAGACCCAAAATAGACCTCGGACTGACCGGATACGATGAGCTTTTCATGACTGATCAGGAGCGGAAAGAAAATCGGCTTCCAAAAATCTACGATATCCCTCTTTCGCAAATCGACGGTTTTCCTAATCATCCGTTCAAGGTTCGCATGGACGAGGACATGGAACAGCTTGTTGAAAGCGTGAAGAACCGCGGTGTCATTACCCCTATCACGCTGAGGACAAAAGAGGACGGGAGATATGAGATAGTGTCCGGACATCGCAGAAAAAAGGCCTGTGAGATCGCAGGCGTTGAGACGATTCCGGCAGAGATCAAGGAGCTGACAAGAGACGAAGCCATAATTCTCATGGTGGAGTCGAATCTTCAGCGCTCCGTCATACTTCCCAGCGAAAAGGCTTTTTCATATAAGATGCGTCTTGAGGCCATGAACAGACAGGGACAGAGGACAGATATAACTTTGTGCCCAGTGGGCACAAAGTTTGATAGTGGCACTGAAGTTGGAAACGAGCAAGGTGATAGCCGCAGACAGGTGTTTAGGTACATCCGTCTCACGGAACTGATCCCAGCCCTGTTGGACATGGTGGATATGGGTAAGATCGCGCTTCGTCCGGCTGTTGAGCTGACGTATCTCAACGACATTGAGCAGAACGATCTGGCGGCAACGATTCAGGAAATTGACGCCACACCGTCCCACGCTCAGGCAATAAAAATGCGCAGCTTCTCCAAGGAGGGGAAGCTCACACCGGAAGTCATCGAATCCATCATGTATGAGGAAAAGCCCAATCAGAAGGAGAAGATCAACATTAAGTACGCGGATGCAAGGAAATATATTCCTGCCAGCGTCCCGTATGAGAAGGCCGGGGAGTATATCATGAAGGCGCTGGAATACTATCACAGATACCAGCAGAGACAGAGAAATGATGAAAGATAATCGGCATGGGAATTTGTTCTCGATAAGGATGTTATCAGCTATCCGTCGGATTATTCGATTCTCTGCCACATCGCAAAGCTGGTGAACGAAGGCTTTTACTATGACGGCGGAAGAATACGGGGCGTGCCGGTTACAATCGGAGGG
>JAZUJF010000034.1:0-4822 GCA_045642585.1 Candidatus Limivicinus sp. | reverse complement strand
AACGCCTTGTCGGCTGTGCAAAGCTCATTGCCCACCGTCTGCCGGGTTCGCTGGCACAGACCAACATTGTTGCCAATATGCTCTTCGGCGCTATGTCCGGCTCCGGTGTCGCCGCCGCTGTCGCTATGGGCGGCATCCTCGGACCTATGGAAAAGGACGAGGGCTATTCCGATGAATACAGCGCGGTGTGCAATATCGTCTCAGGGCCTACCGGCATGATGATACCTCCCAGCAATATCATGATCGTCTATGCTACCGTCGCCGGTTCTGTCTCCGTGGCTGCCCTGTTCATGGCGGGCTATGTCCCGGGCATCCTTTGGGGTCTTGCCTGCATGGTCATCGCGGCGATCATGGCGAAAAAGAACGGCTATGTTTCCGAAGGACACTATTCCTTCAAATTTGCAATGAAAACTCTTTGGGAAGGCATTCCCAGCCTGCTGATGATCGTCGTTGTCATCGGCGGTATTCTGGGCGGAATTTTCACCGCCACCGAAGGCTCCGCCATCGCGGTGCTCTACTCCCTCGTCCTCAGCTTTATCTACCGCACCATCCGCATCAAGGATCTGCCCGGCATAATCTGGAGCTCTGTCAAGACGACCGCCGTTATCGAGTACCTGGTCTGCGTATCGGGCATCATGGGCTATGTCATGAGCTACACTCATATCCCCGCCATCGTTGCCAACGCTATCCTGGGCTTCACTACCAACAAGTATGTGATCCTGCTCATCATGAATGTCATTCTGCTCATCGTGGGCTGCTTCATGGACCCCACTCCCGCAGTTCTGATATTCACCCCGATCTTCCTTCCCATCGTCCAGACCTGGGGTATGCACCCCGTGCATTTCGGTCTTATGATGGTCATGAACCTCTGCGTCGGCACTCTTACTCCTCCTGTGGGCGCTATCCTGTTCGCCGGCTGCCGTGTCAACCATGTTAAGATCGAGCAGATCATAAAGATGATGCTGCCCTACTTCGTTGTCATCATCCTCTGCCTGATGCTTGTCACCTATATCCCCTGGCTGACTATGAGCCTGCCCACCGCTGTGGGTCTCGTATCATAACGGAGGCGCATAGAATGGATATTCGCTATTCAACAGGCCCAAATGATGTAAAGAGATACACCACCGATGAGCTGAGAAAAGAGTTCCTCATACAGAACCTTTATCAGCCCGACACCGTTCAGGCCGTGTACTCCCATGTGGACAGAATGGTCGTTCTGGGCATCATGCCCGTGAATGAGACCCTGCCTATCGACAAAGGTATAGATGTCTGGGCAAACTTCGGCACCCGGTACTTCCTTGAGCGCCGTGAAGCCGGCACCTTCAATCTTGGCGGACCCGGCTGGATCGAGGCGGACGGCGTGCGCTATGAGATGGGCTTTGAGGACTGCCTCTACATAACCAAGGAGACAAAGACCGTCCTCTTCGGCAGCAATGACGCCGCCAACCCCGCCCGGTTCTATCTGGTCTCCGCTCCGGCTCACCGTGTCTGCAAGACCACCTTTATCTCCATCAAGGACGCAAATAAGCGCCCCTGCGGTGAGGATAAATGCGCCAACAAGCGTGTTATCAATCAGTTCATCCACCCCGATGTATTGGAGACCTGCCAGCTGTCAATGGGTCTGACCCAGCTGGCCGAAGGCAATGTGTGGAACACCATGCCCGCACATACCCACGAGCGCCGCATGGAGGTCTATACCTACTTCAATATTCCCGAGGGCAATGTGGTCATGCACTACATGGGACAGCCTCAGGAGACAAGACACATCGTAATGCAGAATTTCGACGCGGTCATCTCTCCCTCCTGGTCTATCCATGCAGGCTGCGGCACCTCAAACTACACCTTCATATGGGCAATGGGCGGAGAAAACCAGGCCTTTGATGACATGGACACCTTCGCACCCACAGATATGAGATAAATAATACACTCCCCCGAGAGTATCGGGGGAGTGTGCGCAAGTTACTCGGTGAAAATTCCTTTTATTGCCAGCATGGGCGAGGGGCGGAACACATGGAGATATTTCCTCAGTTCGTCGTCCTTTACCTTTTGATAGTTCTCCTTTATGATGCAGATGTCCATCATGAACAGGTACAGACACACCTGAAACGGATCTGCCAGAAAGGCGGGCACAAAATCTGTGTTCAAAAGGGAAAAGGGCAGCGAGCGGTTCAGGAGTATTCCGGTGCGCTTATCCACCCACTTGTTGCCGTAGACGATCTGCAGCTCGGGCGGCAGTCCGGGCAGAGCGCAGGCGATGATGTTCTTGATCTCCTCCCCAAGCGCCCTCTCCGGCGCATCCGGGTCGTAGTGACAGACGGAATCATGGAAGGACAGATCGCCCCTGCGGCTGCGATCCATGCGCTTTGCGACGAATATGGCCTTCGAGCGGCGATCGGCCTCCTTCTCGAACCATTCGGCGATCTTGAGCTGGTCAAAGTCCAGAGTTAAGTCAATACCGCCATATCTGTGAGAAACGGTGAATATGGAGTCCTTATTCTGCGGCAGCCAACATTCGTCCATCTTCAGCGCCCGACTGAGCAGCCTGTCCCAGCCCCGGCGGAAGTCGGCGTAGTATGTGCGCCCCCGCACGGCCTCATCCTGATAAAGCGACTCTATGGCATCGTATATAGCTTCTTTTTCGGAAACAGTATTCAAGTCAGTTCACCTGCTTTCCACATGATTATAAAGCATGGGCGTGAAAAACGCAACTTCAGCGGGCGAAATGGCAGTTAAATAATCAGAATAATCTTAGGAGGAAAAATAATGGATATAGCAAAACAGTTTTCCCTTGAGGGCAAGGTAGCCCTTGTTACAGGCGCTGCCTATGGCATCGGATTTGCCATCGCAGAGGCATACGCAGCAGCCGGCGCAAAGATCGCGTTCAACTGCCGCGGCGAGAAGCACATGGAAGAGGCTCTCAAGGCATACGCAGAGAAGGGCATTGACGCAAAGGGCTACTTCTGCGATGTCACCAACGAAGAGGATGTTAAGAAGATGGTCGCTGAGATCGAAAAGGATCTGGGCGTCATTGACATTCTGGTAAACAACGCCGGTATCATCAAGCGTATCCCCATGTGCGAGATGGAGGCAAGCGAGTTCCGTCAGGTCATCGACATTGACCTTGTGGCTCCCTACATCGTCTCCAAGTGCGTTATCCCCGGCATGATAAAGAAGGGTCACGGCAAGATCATAAACATCTGCTCCATGATGAGCGAGCTTGGCCGCGAGACCGTCTCCGCCTACGCCGCAGCCAAGGGCGGATTGAAGATGCTCACCCGCAACATCTGCTCTGAGTACGGCGAGTACAACATCCAGTGCAACGGCATCGGCCCCGGCTACATCGCCACACCCCAGACCGCTCCTCTGCGCGGGCTGCAGCCTGACGGAAGCCGCCATCCCTTCGACCAGTTCATCGTGGCCAAGACTCCGGCTGCCCGCTGGGGTACTACCGATGACCTGATGGGCCCCGCGGTGTTCCTGGCATCCGACGCCTCCAACTTCGTAAACGGCCATGTGCTGTATGTTGACGGCGGTATCCTTGCATACATCGGCAAGCAGCCTAAGTAAGCTCAGAGACATTGTATAATTTCATACAATAAGTTTACATAACATAACAGGAGGAACAATAAATGAGAGCAGCGGTTCTTAAAAACTGGCTGGACATGGAGATGGTCGATCTCCCTATGCCCGTTCCCGGAAAAGATGAAGCACTTATAAAGATCAAGCTGGCCGGTGTCTGCGGCAGCGACATTACCGTGTATCGCGGCAAGCATATGACCGCCACTGTCCCCGTGGTTCTCGGCCATGAGATCCTCGGCACTATCGAGACTCTGCCCGAGGGCTACAACGGCAAGTTCAAGGTCGGACAGAGGGTTCTGATGAATCCCATCGTCTCCTGCGGCGAGTGCTCCGCCTGCAAGCGCGGTCTCCCCTGGGTCTGCGAAAATCTGAAGCTGCTGGGCATCCACCTCAACGGCGGCTACGAGGAATACACCACTGTCGGCGTGGACAAGCTGGTGGCTGTTCGGGACGAGACTCCCGACGATGTGGCTATTCTGGGCGAGCCTTTCGCAGTGGGCGCCCATGTGATGGTCAACTCCAAGGTCCAGAAGGGCGACAAGATATTCATCTCCGGCGGCGCTACCGTGGGCCTGTACATCGCTCTGTTCGCAAAAGCAGCAGGGGCGGAGAGGGTCATAATTTCCGAGATCAACGAGCCCAGACGCCAGTTCGTGGAGTCCATGGGCATTGAAACCATCAATCCCACCCAGACCGACGCCATGGATCTTATGCGCGAGGTCACCGGCGGGGGTGGATTTGACATCGTGTACGATACCTCCGGCGCCGCATCCTGCGTGCTGCAGATGCCCGACCTGTGCCGCTGCGGTGGACGGATGCTGTCTCTGGGTCTGTCCGGTGACGCGTACCAGTTCATCATCGGCAAGGTCTCCTTCAAGGAGATCACCCTTGTCGGCACCCGCCTGTACTCTCAGGAGGACTTTGAGGAGGGCGTGCGCTTCGTGGAGGACAACTGGAAGGAAATGCACCTTGACCGCATGGTCACCGACCGCCTGACACTCTCTCAGGCAGAGGAGGCCATTCAGATGATGCTCAACGGCACCAATATCTGCAAGATCATCATGGACTGCACCAAGTGATCGGATAACAGGCATGAATTATGGGGCTGTAGCAAAATGAAAATTTTGCGCAGCCCCATTTTTATGCCTGCGTTCAAGAAAAAAGCGCGGTTTTCGCAAGTGTTGGTTGAAAACTGCGCAAAAAAACCGGAGCACGCCGTTTTTTTGCCTGCTCTGAGTGGTCA
>JAZUJF010000033.1:0-3467 GCA_045642585.1 Candidatus Limivicinus sp. | reverse complement strand
TTTTTCGCAGGAATACTTTGTGTATTGCAAGAAAAAGTGACTAAATGATAAGTGAGCGTCCAAATCTTTGATTTGGCTTACGCGAACTTACACAGAGGGGGGCACATTTTATCCGGTAGATGCCGCAGGCGTATTATGCGGCGGCGCCTCAACCGATTTCACATATGAGGTACTGAATATGGATAATACCGCACCTGCAAAGAAGGTCCTTCTCTCCGGCATACAGCCCTCCGGCGATCTGCATCTGGGCAATTATCTGGGCGCTGTGAAGAACTGGGCGGCCCTTGCCGATGAGTTCGACTGCTATTATTTCATGGCTGACCTGCATTCTCTCACTGTGCGCCAGAACCCGGCCGAGCTTCGCCGCAGAAGCGTTCAGCAGCTGGCTCAGTATATCGCCTGCGGCCTTGACCCGGATAAGAACACTCTGTTCATCCAGAGCCATGTCCACGTGCACGCGGAGCTGGGCTGGATCCTCAACTGCTACACCATGTTCGGTGAGCTGAGCCGTATGACCCAGTTCAAGGACAAGAGCGCCAAAAACGCCGACAATATCAACGGCGGCCTCTTTACCTACCCCTCCCTGATGGCGGCGGATATTCTGCTGTATCAGCCGGATTTCGTGCCTGTGGGTCAGGATCAGAAGCAGCACTGTGAGCTCACCCGTGATGTGGCCATCCGCTTCAATAACCTCTACGGCGAGACCTTCAAGGTGCCCGAGCCGTATATCCCCAAGGTGGGCGCCCCCATTATGAGCCTCTCCGTGCCCACCTCCAAGATGAGCAAGTCCGACCCTCAGGGCTGTGTGTTCCTGCTGGACAGGCCCGAGGAGATCGCCCGCAAGTTCAAGCGTGCCGTCACCGACTCCGATACCGAGCACTGCGTACATTTTGACGCCCAGCAGAAGCCCGGCGTCTCCAACCTCATGAGCATCTATTCCTCCGTCACCGGCAGGACCTTCGAGGAGATCGAGCGGGAGTTTGACGGTCAGGGCTACGGCGTATTCAAGCCCGCCGTGGGCGATGCCGTCATTGAGGCTCTTCGACCCATCCGTGAGGATGCCGAGCGCATGATCGCCGACAAGGCATATCTGCAGAAGGTCTACACCGAGGGCGCTCAGAAGGCCACCTGCACCGCCCGCAGGACTCTGCGCAAGGTGTACAAAAAGGTGGGCCTTGTGGAGAAGCCCTTCTGATAAATGACTGAGGGCACAAAAAATAGAGACAATTATCGGAGATAGTAGTATGTTTCCTGATCTTCCTGAATGGCTGACCATTGTGCTGGCCTTCGCCGTGGCTCTGCTGATCTCGTTTTTCATGACCCCGCCGGTGAAGCATTTTGCCGAGACGGTGGGCGCGATCGATATTCCCAAGGATGACCGCAGAGTTCACAAGCACCCCATACCCCGCATGGGCGGTCTGGCGATTTTCCTGGGCTTTATGGCCAGTCTCCTGCTGTTTGTGGATATGGACACAAAGGTGATGGGTATGCTCATCGGCGCCTGCCTCATCGTGGGTATGGGCGCTGTTGACGATATAGTATCCCTGAACCCCTGGGTGAAGCTCGGTGTGCAGATCTTCGCCGCGGTGGTGGCTATCCGCTGCGGTGTGGTGTTTGACGAAATATCAAACCCCAACTTCCTCTCCAACCAGAGCTATATCGAGATAGGCTTCCTGTCCGTGCCTCTGACTATCCTGTGGATAGTGGGCTGCACCAACGCCGTTAACCTTATTGACGGCCTTGACGGTCTAGCCGTGGGCATCTCCGCCATCTCCTCCACCACGATGCTTGTGGTGTCAATATTCGTGGCGGAGCCTATCGTCACCCTTATCCTTGCGGCCGTCACCGGCGCGTGCCTTGGCTTCATGCCCTACAATGTAAACCCTGCCAAGATATTCATGGGCGATGTGGGCAGTCAGCTTTTGGGCTTCGTTCTGGCCACGGTGTCCATCATGGGTCTGTTCAAGCTCCACGCCATCATCACCTTTATCGTGCCCGTTCTGGCGCTGGCTCTGCCTCTCACCGACACCGCCTTCGCCTTCATCCGCCGTATTGCCCATGGGGAGAGCCCCTTCCACGCCGACAAGAAGCATCTGCATCACAGACTCCTTGCCATGGGTCTCAACCAGAAGCAGGCTGTGGCGGTCATGTACTGTATCTCCGCTCTCATGGGTCTGATAGCGGTGCTCATAGCCGGAACAAACACCCTTGTCAAGACCATCTGTGTGGTGGCGGCGTTCGTGGTGTCCGTGACCGTGGTAATTATCGTGTCCAGAAACCATGCCCTCCATATGGAGCAGAACAGGGAAAACGGGCAGGAGCAGGAATAGTATAACAGTCAATACGGAAACAGCAGCAGACTTTCGCCTGCTGCTTTTGTTTATATAATTTTATATTTCGCGTGATATAATTTATATAAAACCCTTGACAAAATTTCGAGAAGTGGTATGATGAGCGTGAGAAATCGATACAGAGAGAGGGCATAATAATGAAGAAAACACTCTACAGCCTTATGCTGGACGATCAGGTGGTGCGGGAGGTGGACATTCTGGCTCACCGTCTGGGCACCAACCGCTCCAGCCTTATCAATCAGATATTGGCCGAGTATGTGGACTATACCACCCCTGAGCGCAGGATAAACGATGTGCTCTCCGCCATAGAGGAGATGATGCGCCCCTCAAGGGAGCTGGTGCCGTTTTTCGCGCCGAACAGTATGTCCATGAGCCTGAAGAGCTCGCTGGAGTTCAAATACCGCCCCACCGTCAAGTACGAGGTGGAGCTGTACAAGGGCTATGACGGCTCTATCGGGGAGCTGTCGGTGATGTTCCGCACCCAGTCCATGACCCTCATCAACGGCATGACCGCCTTCTTCCGCCTGTGGAAGCAGATAGAGGACGCCCACCTGCGCCCCCTCACCGGCGCGGATATTGACTACGCTCTTTTTGACGGCAAGTTCACCCGCTCCATTGCCGCGCCGGAAAAGGACTGCTCCTCCCGGGAGCTGGCAAACGCTCTGGGGGAATATGTTCAGCTCTTCGACCGGCTCATGAAGGGCTATCTCTCCGGCAGATTTGATGCCCACGATGTAGAGGCGGCGTACTATTCCCACCTGAGAAACTCAGCCATACACATATGATACTAAATGCGCATGCGCAGTAATGCACACCACATTAAATGAAAGCTGAGCCGTCCTATAAGGCTTCCCCTTCCGCAGAAGGGGAAGCTGGCACCGGTGCGCACACCGGTGGCTGATGAGGTTTCTCCTGTTGGACTGCGGTACAATTCATCCCTGCGTGCAGGGGATAACCTCATCCACCGCAAGCGCTTCTCGCTGCGGCTCGGTCACCTCGCGGCTCTGGACTGCCCCCGGCAGTCCATTCACTACCGCTCGGCCGCTTCGCTACCCTTCCCCTTCTGCGGAAGGGGAAGGCATATAGCATAAACATTGCACAATGTAAAACCTTCTT
>JAZUJF010000032.1:0-4063 GCA_045642585.1 Candidatus Limivicinus sp. | reverse complement strand
GTTGTTGCCGTCAAAGCTACCGCTGAAGGAGGGGATGATTATGGGCTCTTCGCCGGAAAGATCGAGAGAGTTATCAAGAAATACCTCAAGATCAACGGAATAGGAGTTGAGCGTACAATCCCTTGCAAGGGCCTTCAGATCCTTGACGGAAGAAATGTGGAGCTCGCGGGTCTTCGGCTTCTCTTTCTCCTTGCCCTCTGCCTTGTCATCCTCGGGGGCGGGGGAGGTCTGTACCTCACCGTCCTCCGTTGTCTCGGAGGCCATGGCGGCAGGCACAACGACCCCGCAGAGCAGCAAGGCCGCCAGTATAAATGAAATCAGTCGTTTTTTAGTCATTTTCTCCTCCTTCTGCATTATCTGCGCAGGATCGTGTTTCTGTAGAGAATGTGCCGGCTTTATCATTGCCGTTCGCGCTTTGGACGGGGGCAACAGAGGAGCTTTCATCCTCCTCCATGCTGTCACCCAGCTTTACGGAAGCGGAGATATCGCCGCGGAAGTAGCCGTGGACCTCACCGATAAGATACCCGTTGAGATTACCCATAACACGGCCGTCGATTTTGACAAGCTTGCCGGTATTGACTGAGGAAGGAGCAAGCCCGCTCAGATTGATCCTGGTCTTCTGAATAATAGCGTCACCGGCAAGAATGATCTGGGGAAGGGCAAGGGTAACAAGGAGCACGGAAATAATAGTGCCCTGACCCAGATATACGCCTATGCTGGATATTGACTCGTTGGAGGCCACGAGACCTATTGCAATACCTGCCAGCGCAAGCATGAGACCGGAGGTTATGATGGTGGGGAAGGCCTTGTTTATTGAGTCAATGATGGCCTCTTTAGGCTCAAGCGTCTGGCGGGCCTCAAGATATCTCGAGCTGATTACTATGGCGTAGTCGATATTGGAGCCCATCTGAATGGCGCTGATAAGAAGGTAGATCAGGAAGAACAGAGGTTCTCCGAAAACCAGCGATCTGGAGAAATTGATCCAGATACTGCCCTGAATAACAACAATAAGCAGCACCGGCAGACCAAAGCTCTTAAAGGTGAGAAGCAGGACCACAAAGATAAACGCGATGGAAAGCACGGAGACCATGAGGCTGTCATGGGAGAAGGAGGCCATCAGATCCTCCGCGCTTGTGGTCTCACTGACGATGTAGAACTCATCATAGTATCTGGCGCAGATACCCTTGATGATAGAGAGATACTCATGGGCCAGAGGCTCTTCATCGGACAGGTCAAGCTTTACGGCGATTCTGGACCAGTTGTCGGCAGAGAGCTGGAGACGGCCGTCAGCCAGATCTTTTTCCAGATCGTCCAGCTTTTCATTCATTTCGTCGTCGAGCTCAATGCTCACATTATCCCTGTTTTCCAGTATGTAGTCGGCCAGATCAAGCAGTGGGATCGTATATCCGTCCATGTCGGTGAGAATAAGGCCAAGGTCGTTGTTCTCATTGGCGTAGGCTGTGTAGAGAAGCTGGGCGATCTCAATATCGATATCAACAAGCTCCGCAAACTGGCGCGCATTGAGCTTGTCCTTGAGGGTAAAGCCTTCATCCACCTCAACATCGGCCATGGCATCCACGGAAACGGTCTTGGGAAGCTGCTCTATCTCACGGGCAATGGCACTCTCGCTCTCAAAGTCACCGGCAGGGACGATGATGGCCATCTTGTTTTTCTTGCCGAAGACCTCGTCGATACGGCGCTGGGACAGCTGAGTGTCATTATGGCGGATGGAGTCAATGGAGTACTGAATGTACACATAGTCCGCCTTGTTGCTGCAAATACAGGCGGCAATAATGACCACGACGAAAACGATGGGGACGACCTTGCGGCTCTTGTAGGCATAACGGCCAAGGAAGGAGACATCCGGGATAAAGCTTTTGTGCTTTGTCCTGTCCATCCAGTCGGAAAACTCCACGAACAGACCGGGCATGACAAAGAACACGGTGAGCATACTGAAGATGATGGCCTTTATCATGACCTGAGCCACATCCAATGCCAGCTTGTACTCCATGAACATCAGCGCGATCAGGCCGGATACGGTGGTAATGCTGCTGGCGAGGATCTCGGGTATGGCGTGATCCATGGCGGCCGCGGCGGCCTCCTTTGGCTCAAGGCCGCGCTCCCTCTCCTCGGTGAAGCGGTGGCACATCATAACGGCGTAGTCTATTGCCAGAGCCAGCTGAAGAACGACACACACGGAGTCCGTAACAAAGGAGATACGGCTGAATATGAAGTTTGTGCCTACATTGAGAACGGCGGCGATACCGAAAACGATAAGAATGACGATGATCTCGGCGTAGCTCTTTGAGGTAAGCAGAAGAACACTTATGATAACGATAACGGCGATGGCGTCAACGATAAGCATCTCGGTGTCGATTATAGCCTGAAGGGGATTGCCCACAGTGGTATTGATATGCATGTCGAAGGCGGCATACCGGGTCTCGATCTCCTTGAGCGCATTGATGGCCACATCGGAATTGTCATCACCGTCGAAGGTGACAAGAAACAGGGCGCAGGCGGATTTATAGTGCCGATCGCTGTCGTCAAATTCCACAGACTTGACCCCGTCAATGCTCTCTATCTCGGAGCGGATCTGCTCGGCGTGCTCGTAAGAGATGTTCTCGATCATTACCTCCGCAATTCCGTAGGTCACAAATTCGTTCTCCATCAGAGTCAGACCCTTGCGGGTATCGGTGGTATCTGCAAGGAAGTCGGTCAGCTGACCGCTTATGGAGACCCATTTGGATGAGAACGCACAGAAAATACACAGCAATACAGCAATTACGAAAACGAGCCTTCTCCTGTTTATCGCGAAATCACATACTTTTTCCTTAAAGCTCCGTTTTCCCATCGTATAAGTTCCTTTCTGAAGGCATAGTATTTCTTTACATTATTACACAGAATCTATGATAGCTCAAAATAATTAAATAAAACTTAGAAATAATATTAGACTTTTCTTAATTTTTGTGATACCGTATACAGGAGGTGATATATGTGAGGGTCCTCGTGGTCGAAGACGAAAAACTGTCCGACAGTCTTATTTCAGAAACTGTCAAAAAAGCGGGCTACAGTGTGGACAGCTGCCGCAGCGGCTTTGAGGCGCTGGAATTTCTGTCCTGCGCCGGATATGATGTGGTCATACTGGATACAGCGATAAGCAAAATGAACGGTCTTGAGCTTCTGAAGCTTATGAGGGGCAGAAGGGACAGAACGCCGGTGGTGCTCATTTCCGCCTCGGCCGCCCCCGCCGATATGGCGGCAGGACTGGACAGCGGGGCGGACTACTATCTGGTCAGGCCCATAGACCCCCGTGTACTGTCGGCTGTGGTGCGGTCAGTGACAAGAAAATATACCGATACCAGATCCGCCGTACTTTCTGCCGATGACCTGACTCTTGACTCTGTGAGCCGAAGCGTCACCAGAGGCGGAAATCCCATTCAGCTGACAGCCAAGGAGTTTACGCTGCTGGAATACATGATGCGCAATAAGAATGTGGTTCTCACAAGGGAGATGATAGAGAACAATGTCTGGAATTACGACTATTCCGGCGGCACGAATGTTGTGGATGTGTATGTAGGCTATCTGAGAAAAAAGGTAGACAGCGGCTATGAAAAGCAGCTCATCCATACCGTGTGGGGCACGGGCTGGGTACTGAGGGGAGCATAACGCCGCGCACAGTGCTTTCCCCGCATATATGTGACGAAAAACACAGGCTGAAGTTCCTGCTTATGCCGGAAAAAAGAGCCTGCATGGGAATATCTCCATATACATTGTAGGCGTCGCGGGCATCTTATTCTATGGGCAATTTGTAAACAATGAGGCATAGCGGCACCCGGAGGATAATCTTATCAGTTTATTCACATTTTACCATGTGAATATCTGAAAGTAACCATACAGAATGGTAAAAACTGTAAGAACAGACGGCGGGCAATATCTATGCGCTCATTCGGCGGTATGATAGGAGAAAGAATGGGGGCGTATCTTGGGCAACACCGCATAATGCGGCAAGAGCAGATGCCGAGAGAAAATGGGTTCTGATGACGGCACTTTTTCGCAGGAATAC
>JAZUJF010000031.1:0-4825 GCA_045642585.1 Candidatus Limivicinus sp. | reverse complement strand
TTAAGCACATGGAGCTCTTCCTCATCCGTTCCGATCGCCGCGCAGGGGGGCGGGGAACAGAAGATCGTAATAATTAAGCCGTGGAATCACATCTCTCATGTTACTACACTATATCCTATTGCCGCAGACATGTCAAATATATAGACAACGGCAAATCAGGAAAACAGGACAAAAATATACAATAAAGACTAAGCGCTGTCCATTGACATTTTTCACATGATAAACTATCATTTGTTTCGGACAGAATAACGGGCTGAGCCGAATTAAAAGCCGAATTAAAACAGAGTTATACTGTGAAAGCTCTGCTTCCACAGTAAAGATTATAATAATCGCCCGTTTCTCGCCCCTGACGGGGCAACCAAAACGGATGCGAAAAATTCCCATGCGCCATCCGCTTTCATTTATCGTGGCGCACATTTTGCGCATGGGAATTTAATCTATTTATATACCGAGGTAATGACATATGATAATGGATTGCGAAAAATATGTGGGCAAATGCGTCTGCGGCAGAGAGCACACTCTGGAGACCAAAAAGGTTGTCGTGGAGTACGGCGCGCTGGATAACTTCGAGCAGTACATGGCCGAGGTGGGTCTTGCCGGGAAAAAACGCGCGGTCGTCTACGATTCCTTCATCTATCAGGTGACAGAGGGAAAGCATATCCGGGCGGATCAGGAGATCGTGCTTGAGGCAAAGGGCCTCCGGGCAGAGGATGTAATGATCGAGGACATGATGACAAAGCTTGATAAGCCCGAGGTCATCGTGGCCTTCGGCGCCGGTACTATTATGGACTTCGGCCGCTATCCTGCGTACAAGCTGGGCATTCCCTTTGTGGCTGTTCCCACTCTTGCCTCCTCCGACGGATTTACCGCGAATATCTGCTCCGCCATACTCAAGGGCCAGAAGAAGTCCACACCCATGTGTGCCCCCATCCTTGTGGTGGCAGACCTCGATATTATCAAGGGCGCTCCCGCAAGACTGGTAGCCAGCGGCATAAACGATATTCTCTCCAAGTACATCTCCCTCACCGACTGGCGCATCGCCCACATGGTGACAGGCGAGTATTATTGCCCTATGGTTGCGGAGCTTGCCGAACACGCGTTGAAGCTGATGCGTGACGCCGCCGACAAATATGCCGCCACCGGCGTTGCCGACCACGAGGCCATGACAATGGCCCAGATGGAGAGCGGGCTTACGATGCAGCTCCTTGATCACTCCCGAGCCGCATCCGGCGCCGAGCATCTGATGGCTCATATAGTTGAGATGCACCCGCCCCGTCTGGAGAATGCCGAGGGCATCCACGGCGAGTGCGTGGGCGTGGGCACCTTCGCCTGCTTAAAGGAGTATCATCGCCTTGCGGCTCTTACCCCCGAGGCAAAGCCTTTCGTGCCGCTGAGCGAAGAATGGGTGCGGGAGAAGTTCGGCGAGCGCCTTCTGCCCGGCATCATGAAGGAGAATGAGAAGGACGAGCTTGGCACCTTTGACAGCCGGATCATTGTTGACCGCTGGAATGATATAAAGACGCTGCTGGATGCGCTCCCCTCTGTTGAGGAGATGGAGAAGCTGTACTCCGAATGCGGCTGCAAGTATCTGCCCGAGCATATCGGCATCGATCCCGCTATCGCCGACGAGGTCCTTGATATGTCTGCCGCCATCCGAAACCGCCTCACTCTTATCCGCATGAAGAGAGTTCTGGAATTTCGGTAGAGCTCTTTTACGCCCCGCCCTCCGGCGGGGCGCTTTTGTTGTCCGTCAGTGATTTACAAAATGCGCCCATAGTGGTATTATTTGTACATAAAAAGCAAACGAGGTTGCGTATGGTATTTTCAAATCTGTTATTCTTGTACGCGTTTCTGCCGCTGTCACTGCTGGTTTATTTCTTCTGCCCGAACAGAAAGGCTCAGAATGTGTCTCTTCTGGTGTTCTCCCTGATATTCTACGCCTGGGGAGAGCCTAAATATGTTCTGCTGCTGATGTTCATGGCGCTTGTATCATGGTTCTGCGCTCTGCGTGTGGACCGAGCGGAGGACAGAAAGAAAGCCCGGCTCTGGGTGATCGCGGCGGCAGTTGTGGATATCGGGCTTATCGGATTTTTCAAGTATTCCGGCTTTATCTGCTCCGTTTTCGGAGAAGTACCGAAGTTTATCAGGAAAGTCGCTCTGCCCATAGGCATCTCCTTCTATACCTTCCAGCTGCTTACATATGTCATAGATATTTACAGAGGCGAGGCGGAGGCGCAGGAGAGCTATTGGAATGTGCTTCTGTACGCGGCGCTTTTCCACCAGTGCATCGCCGGCCCCATAGTCAGATACAAGACTGTCGCTCAGGAGCTGTTTGAGCATCGGGAGCCTGAGCTTGTGTCCGGTATTCGCCGCTTTGCTCTCGGACTGGGCAAAAAGGCGCTGCTGGCAAATCCCTGCGGCGCAATAGCCGACTCCCTCATGCTCACCGCCGCCGCCGCATCCGATCCTGCGGCCCTTGCGGAAAACCTCAGGCTGATCTCTTCCGTTACGGTGCTTGAGGGCTGGATGGGGCTTCTGGCATACGCCCTTCAGATATATCTGGACTTTTCCGCATATTCCGATATGGCAATAGGAATGGGCCGGATGCTTGGCCTCCACTATCTTGAGAATTTCAACTATCCCTATATTTCCCGCAGCGTGGGCGAGTTCTGGCGGCGCTGGCATATCTCTCTGGGCACATTTTTCAGGGACTATGTGTATATTCCGCTGGGAGGAAACCGCTGTTCAAAGCCCCGGATGATATTCAATCTCTTTGTCGTGTGGGCGCTCGCCGGCCTCTGGCACGGCGCAAGCTGGAACTATGTGCTCTGGGGACTGTATTTCTTCGTTTTCCTGATGCTGGAGCGGCTGTTCCTGGGGAAGTGGCTGGACAAGCTGCATATTCTGCCCCATATCTACGCGCTGGCGGTGTGTCTCTTCGGCTGGCTCATTTTCAGATACACCGACCTGCGCTGCGCCGAAGCATGGCTGCGCAGTATGTTCGCCATGAACGGGAATGCTCTTACCAGCTTCGTGGCCGAGACCACGCTGGAAAACAACATATTCCTGCTGGCAGCGGCTATCCTGTGCTCGACCCCCGCTCTGCGCAGAATATATGAGAGTATATCCCGCGCTGTACAGGGCAGGGCCCTGGCGGGAGTGTGGGAAGTGACCGTCTCCTGCGTGGTGCCTGTCGCTCTGCTGCTGCTGTCCACCTGCGCGTTGGTGGGGGACAGCTACAATCCCTTCATCTACTTCCAGTTCTGAGGAGGCGAGAATTATGGACAAAGAACAGAATAATTCCACCGCCCGGAAAAACAGGGATAAAAAAAGAGCGGCCCGAATCGCGGCCCCGTTTCTGTGCTGCCTGTTCCTGCTGGCTGTTGTGGCCTTTATTATCCCCCTGCGGCCTACGGTCTCCATGACCGAAAAAAGGGAACTGAAGAAATTCCCCGAATTTACCGCTGAAAGTCTTGTGTCCGGTGACTATTTTGACGGTATAAGCACTTGGTTTTCCGACACTTTTCCCGGTCGGGAGACATGGCTTTCGGTCAATACACGCATTAACGAGCTCCACGGACTGAATAAAAACGCCGTCAGCTATTCTTCCGCTATGGTCGCCGAGGAGATACCCGATGCCCCCACCGACCTCAGTCAGCTGGAGGAGCTGCCGGAGCTGCCTGAGCCCAGCATGGCCGTTCAGGTCAACAAGGACGGGACGCTGGGAGCGGATGTGAATGAAGAGGCTCTGTTCGGCAACTGCATCCAGTTGGACGGCGCGGCCTACGAATTTTACGGCTTTAACAAGAATTTGCTGGATTACAGAGCAAAGTTCATAAATGAGTTTATTGATAAGCTGGACGATCCCTCCGTGAGAGTCATAGATTTCCCCGTGCCCTCGGGCGTCGGCGTCATGATGTCGGATGAGCTGCTGGAAAAGATCGGATGCTCCGATCAGAACAAGGCCATCGAATATATGTTCTCCATAGAGCGGCCGGAGGTTTTGAAGATCAACGCCATTCCCTCCATGAAGGAGCACAATTACGAGTATCTGTACTACCGTACCGACCATCACTGGACCGCTGTCGGCGCATATTATGGCTATAAGGCTTTCTGCGAAGCGGCCGGATTTGAGCCCTCGTCTCTGGAGGATGACTTCGTTTTCAAAGATATGGGCAAATTCCTGGGAACCTTCTATGCCTCATCCACAAAGCCTCTGAGCCTCATACCCGATGACATGGAGACATATTATCCCAAGGAGAATATCACTCACCGTGCCCGCGACGGACAGATGAACGAGATCGACGAGGAGCTGATACTGGATGTGACAGACTACAACGAGTCTGCCAAGTATTCCTGCTTCCTGGCGGGAGATCAGCCCATGAGCATCCTGACTAACAATGATCTGCCCGACGGCCCCAACTGCATCATCGTCAAGGATTCCTACGGAAACCCCTTCTCCATATTCCTTGCCCACAATTACCACAAGGTCTATGCCATAGACTACCGAAAGATGAGCTCGGCTCTGTCCTGGTACATCAAGGAATACGATATTGACGATGTGATTATAGCCGAGAGTATGTCCATGACTCAGGGAGAGGACGCGCTGTTCCTTATCAGAGATATGCTGAATTGATTAAAAAAAGCTGAGCCGTGCGGAAATGCGCGGCTCAGTTTTGCGTTGTTCATACTAATCACTGATAGAAATCAGACAATCTTTGCGGTAAAAACTGTGCCGTACTTCGTTAGCTTCCTTGACCATATATCTCCATTATGCTCTGCGTAAGCTGCCTTGTCCGGCGCATTTTTTCCTCGCAAATCTTTG
>JAZUJF010000030.1:0-15609 GCA_045642585.1 Candidatus Limivicinus sp. | reverse complement strand
CTTTTTTGCAGGAATACTTTGTGTATTGCAAGAAAAAGTGACTAAATCGGGGCGCATTTTATCCGGTAGATGCCGCAGGCGTATTATGCGGCGTTGCCCATGAGATTGCAGGAGGTACACCATGAAAATAGAGGAACTGAGTGAGCAGGCGGCAAATCTTACGACCGATACACTGAAAAAAGCAAAAGAGACAGCCGAGAAAGCAAAAGAGACAGCCGAGGTCTATGTCACCAAGGGTATACGGCGCACAAGAGAGCTGAAATGGTATCTTTTCAAATTCGCTCTGAGACTTCTTGTGTTCCTCTTTGTCCTTGTTGTACATATCAGTGACAGGACTCTGCTGGAGCGGCTGATGACTCAGGATATAAGGAACGGAATAAACTTTGTCCATATCATCTGGGCTGTGTTCATGGTGATAATGTGTACCCACCTTATCCCGAACAACCGTCTCACAATGGCGTGGCAGAAGGCCAGAGAGAGCGCATATGTTCCTGTGGAGGAGTATAACGAGCTTGAGCTTTTGCGCCATGTTCAGAAGATGAATCTGGGCGCGTGGAAGGTCATGCTGGTATGGCTTTGCTTTAATGCGATCTTTGCGGTATTATACCTTGTGGGAATACTGAGAGCCGGCGATCTGCTGCTCCTTTCCGTGTTCTATTTCCTGTGCGATTATATCTGCATCCTGTTTTTCTGCCCCTTCCAGACAAAGCTTATGAAGAATAAATGCTGTGTCAACTGCAGAATATATGACTGGGGTCACTTTATGATGTTTACCCCTATGCTCTTCATAAAGAACTTTTTCAGCTGGAGCCTGTTTTTCACCTCCCTTGTTGTTCTTATCAATTGGGAGATCAAATATGCCAGACACCCGGAGCGCTTCTGGGAGGGCTCAAATAAGACACTGAAATGTCTCAACTGCAAGGAGCAGACCTGTATGGTAAAAAGAAAGCTCAACGGAACCGAGCAGTCTCAGCTGAAGCTGCTGATGAATAATATATATAACAAATTAAACTGACGTTAACGGGTTATACATATCCCGGCTGCCCATATTGTGTTATATCTGGGGCAGAACCGGTAATAATTTCAAAGGAGAAACATGATGAATAAAGATGTGATAGGCACCGCAATAGAGAGAATCAAGGACATGGTAAGACAGGGGAATGTCTCCCGTATAATTGTCAGAAAGGACAGCAGGGTAGTAGTTGATATTCCCGTCAATGTTGGTGTAGGAGTCGGTGTTGTAGGTCTGCTGGCCGCAAAATGGGTGGTCATCGCCGGGCTTCTTGCGACCGTGGGTGTAGGCTGTACCATTGAGGTAGTCAAGAACGACAGCGAGATCGTTCAGGTCGTCTCTGAGGATAATGCCGATAAGGTGCACGCCGCCTTTTCAAATGTGGCGGATACCGTTAAGGACGAAGTCAAGGACATGGTCAACAAGCTTTGATATTTTCAGATAATATGAGACCCGTGAGCCTGTACATGGTTCACGGGTCTTATTATCTGTGCTTTATTGTAAGAATATTGCTCAGTACGCCGGTCGTATGCTTCCTTGCATAGCGTGAGTATTCCTCGCGATTGATAAGATATTTTCTGCCCCATGAGGCTACGGTTATCCACTCATCATCAAGTCCGGTGGCGGTTACATAGTGCCCTCTTGTTTCGGCTGTTTTCATCAGTCTGCCGTTGGGATAAAGAGTATAGAGAGGAAGGCTGTTCTTTCTCCATACACAGGGAAAATCAGGACCGATGGAGAGAATGACCGGAATATCATTATTCAGCATATTTTCTATTTCGCTCCAGATCCTCTTATGGGGCACTCCCCAGACTGCCCTGTATGGGATCTTACGGACAAGAAAATAGGCATTGATACCGGCCGAGAGCATAAGGCCGTTAATTCCGGAGCCGGGAATAATGGGGAGGTATTTTGAGGCCATCCGCTTTAAGAGCAGATTGTAATACTCCGATGACAATACGCTCTCCTGCGGCAGGTCGTCAAAGACATTCTCGGGAAACTCGGGGTTATTCCGGCAGAGATATAGCAGCAGATCCACCGCCGCGACGACGCCGCAGCCCCATTTCTCCATGTGAACGCTGGGAGAATGCTGCTGCCCGCCCCCGTAGGTGCGGTGTTTGTCTACAATGACCGAAATATAACTGTGTGACAGATTATTCACGGCTTATCTCAGAGCGTAATAATTACTTTGCAAGAACCTTCTTGAGTCTTGCGTATCTGGGAAGGGAATTCTCCTTGGGCAGAACGGGATCGCCCTGAATAAGAGGAAGCGCGTAATCGATGAAGTCCTGAGTGAGGTGGTTTCCGTCCTTGGTGATCCACTCCAGAGGGACCTTCTTCTCATAGTTTGCAACATCAGTGAGGGGAATAAGCACCAGCTTGCAATTATACTTACCCTCAATATACTCACGCTCAAAGCCCACCATGTAGCCGGTGGTGCCGGAGACAGCCTGCCTGACAGCCTCATAGCCTGCCGCGTATGCCTCGTCAATATCGGTCTGAGACGCAAGATGAGCGCCGCAGCGCTGCAGAAGGCTGAGCTCAACACCTCTGACCTTCGCACCGGTAGCCTCCTTCAGGACGGAAGCCAGCATAGCGGCGAGACCGCCCAGCTGAGCATGGCCGAAGCCGTCATTTGCCGCGATCTTTGCCTCGGACACAAAGCTGCCGTCAGCATAGTGCAGACCCTCGGAAACGGCAATAAATGCGCCGCCCTTTTCGGCATATACGCGCTTGACGCTGGCAATAAAAGCATCCATATTGAAGTCCAGCTCGGGCAGATAGATGAGGTCGGGGCCTGCGCCCATGTAGGATGCCAGGGCAGAGCTCGCCGCAAGCCAGCCCGCGTGACGGCCCATGATCTCCATAACGGTGATCATACCGCTTGCATATACGCCGGAATCCTTGCTCACTTCCATGCAGGAGGTGGCAATATATTTTGCGGCGCTTGCAAAGCCGGGGCAGTGGTCAGTGCCGTACAGGTCGTTGTCAATGGTCTTGGGAACGCCCATTACGCGGCATTCATAACCGACGGACTCCATATAGCGGCTGATCTTGTTGCAGGTATCCATAGAGTCGTTGCCGCCGTTGTAGAAGAAGTATTTGACATTGTACTTCCTGAATATCTCAAGTATCTTCTTATAGTCGGTATCGTCTTTTTCGGGGTCTGCGATCTTGTAACGGCAGGAACCCAGCTCGGAAGAGGGAGTGTGAAGCAGCAGCTCAAGCTCCTTCGGGTCCTCCTCGTCGATAACGAAGAGGCGGTCGTTAAGAACACCGACAATGCCGTGTTCTGCGCCGTAGACCTTGGTTATTTCCTCGGCTTCCAGAGCCGCCTTGAACACACCGTATGCGCTGGAGTTGATAACTGAGGTGGGGCCGCCGGACTGTCCGAAAATACAGGCTCCGATCAATTTCTTTGACATTTGTATTAGACCTCCGAAAAAAATAAAAAATAGTAATTTGTAGAAAGTGCTTATTGATTATACAGCTCATTGAGGATATAATAATAATGCTATTTTGTAAATATGCTATTTCAACAAAATTTGCCCATTTTTACGAAGGAGAAAAGAATCATGCCACTGGTAACCACTACTGAGATGTTCAAAAAGGCCTATGAGGGCGGATATGCAATAGGCGCATTCAATGTCAACAACATGGAGATCGTTCAGGGTATTACTGAGGCTGCCGCCGAAGTAAACTCTCCTCTGATACTTCAGGTATCCAAGGGCGCCCGTGCTTATGCAAATCATACTTATCTTATAAAGCTTGTTGAGGCTGCTGTTATCGAGACCGGGCTTCCCATCGCTCTCCATCTTGACCACGGCAACAGCTTTGAGCTCTGCAAGTCCTGCATTGACGGCGGTTTCACCTCCGTTATGATCGACGCTTCCTCCAAGCCCTTTGAGGAGAACATAGCTCTCACCAGACAGGTCGTTGAATATGCTCATGACCACGGTGTTGTTGTAGAGGCAGAGCTTGGCTCTCTGGCCGGCATAGAGGACGAGGTCAATGTCAGCGCTGAGGACAGCTCCTACACCCGTCCCGAGGAGGTTCAGGAGTTTGTCACCCGTACCGGCTGCGACTCTCTGGCTATTGCCATCGGCACCTCTCACGGCGCATATAAGGTCAAGCCCGGCACCGACCCCAAGCTCCGTCTGAACATTCTGGAAGAGGATGAGAAGCGCTTGCCCGGTTTCCCCATCGATCTCCACGGCTCCTCCTCCGTTCCTCAGGAGTTTGTCAAGGTCATCAATGAGAACGGCGGTAAAATGCCCGGTGCTATCGGCATCCCCGAGTCCGAGCTGCGCAAGGCCGCTCAGATGGCCGTCTGCAAGATCAATATCGACTCCGATCTCCGTCTGGCAATGACCGCTGAGATCCGCAAGTATTTCGCAGAGCATCCCGATCACTTCGATCCTCGCCAGTATCTCACTCCCGCTCGTGCAGCAATCAAGGACATGGTCAAGCATAAGATCGTCGATGTCCTGGGCTGCAACGGCAAGGCATGATACAGATCATATAACAGTCTAACAGGAGGTAATCAGATGAGCCAGAAAACCGACGGAAAAACTCGTCAGCCTAAAGCTCCGCGTAAGGATTCCTCTTTTGTAAGTACCACCCTGATTATAAGGCTTATTATTGCTTCTGTCATTTTTGTCTTTTCTCTTATTCTTGATGTTTCAAAGTTTATCGGAATAGTGATCCTTGCGCTTTCAGCTCTTTGCGCCGGGTACGACATTGTCAGGAGAGCCGTCGATAATATTGAGGCGGGGGAGTATTTTGAGACTCCGGTCATCGTGACTTTTATTACGATCGTATCGTTCTTCATAGGCTTTGCTTCCGAAGGCGCCGCCCTCATTATTCTCTATCAGATCGGCCTGCTGCTGCTGAATTACGCAATAGACAGAACAAAGAAGAGTGCCTCCGAGCTTCTTCCCGAACATGATTCGGAGCTTGCGGAAAGATTAAAGACTATTCTTTCCACACAGGAGTCAACTCATACATCCCTTGAGGATACAATGGGCTCCAGCTCCGGTTTTATTCTGAAGATAGCGATGATAGCTGCCGTCGTCTATGCTGTGACATTGCCCATATTCACAAGCTTCAGCTACAGCATATCCATTCACAGAGCGCTGATGATAATTCTTATCGCAACGCCTATGAGTGTTACGGCGTCCATTCCTCTGTGTAACTATGTGGGTATGTGCTATTGTGCCTCTCAGGGCGTGGCCTTCAACGATGCCTCGGTTATGGAGGCGGTGGCCGATTCTTCTGTCGTAATTTTCGACAAGTCAGGAATTTTCGCGGAAGAGACGCCGAAAATCGTCGCCATGCATTCCGATAAGCTTGACTCCAAAACCTTCCTTAATCTGATCGCCCATGCCGTTTATTATTCTGAGCAGCCCTTGGCCAAGGCAATATGCGATGCGTTTGAACAGGATTATCAGCTGGATGTCATAAAGGATTTCAGAGAGCTTCCCAGCGGCGGCGTAGTGCTGTCCATAGAAGATATGGAGGTCATGCTCGCCACGGCAGGCTATCTTCAGTCCAGAGACATTCAGGTGCCTCAGACCGGGGTTTCCGGCGGGACGGCATATTATATGGTCGTTGCGGGCAGGTGCTTCGGCTGGGTCGTGGTCTCTTCTGAGGTCAATCACGATGCCGAGCAGCTTATTCCCGGCATGAAGAGCGTCGGCTTTGAGCGCTGCGTTCTCCTTTCTGACGAGGGAAAGGATCAGAGCCGGGAGTTTGCCGAGACTATGGGCTTCAGCGAAATGTACCCTGAGTGCGATACAGAGAAAAAGCTCGCTGTTATTGAGCGGATCGCCTCAAAAACCAAGGGCTCTGTCCTTTATATCTATTCAAGCGGTATCAATACCCACAGTGCCGCGACCGTAGATCTTCGCGTCTGCAAGAAAGGGAAGTATTCCGACGGGCTCGTAGACCCTCTGTCGGTCAATAACCTGCCTTTTTCAAAGCAGGTGGCATCCAGAGTCAGGGCCGTTTCCGTGTCGAACGCCGTCTTTGCGTTTGTCATCAAGGCCATCCTGATTTTCCTCAGCATCATCGGCTTCTGCAACCTGTGGTTTGCCATATTCCTGGATATGATCGCCGCGGTTGCCTCGGTGCTTTTCAGCATCAGGGTGACAAGTGAATCAATAGCCGATACGGTCAGATATAAGATCGGCAAATAATAGGGCACCACCGCATAATACGCCTGCGGCATCTACCGGATAAAATGTGACCTGATTTAGTCACTTTTTCTTGCAATACACAAAGTATTCCTGCGAAAAAGTGCCGTCATCAGAACCCATTTTCTCTCGGCATCTGCTCTTGCCGCATTATGCGGTGTTGCCATAGAAAAAGTGGCTGCACAAAAAATGCAGTCACTTTTTTCAGCATCGGAGCTGCCTTTATTCTTCGAGCAGTCTTCCCACAGCAAGGTAAAATCTCTTCATCACTTCGGGAGAGGGAGAATTGGTCTCACCGAGCTTTACACTTTTGTTCTTACCGTGATAATCGCTGCCTGCCGTAACCAGAAGATTGTATTTTTTCGCCAGAGAGAGCATTATTTCCTGCTGCTCCGGGGTGTATTTGGAATAATAACATTCAAGCCCCATAAGGCCCTCACCCTTTAATCTGACAACGCGCTCTTCTATCGCCTCTGCGGAAAGGTTTTCAGAGCCTTCACCAAGAATACCGTGAGCAAGAACAGGGATACCGTCGGACTTGAGAATTGCGTCAATAGCTTCCTCCGGTGTCAGCTGGAAGCCGGGGTCCCTGAATTTGTTGAGGATCTCAAAAGCCCTATCCCTGGTCGCTATGCCTTTTTTTACCATGAGGTTTGCGATGTGAGGCTTTCCGGGGTTTTTAAGCTTCATTATCTCCTGAAGCTCATCCTCCGTGAACACGATCCCGAACTTTTCCTTCAGAAAATTAAAGCGGTTCTCCGCCTTGGTCATTCTCGCTTTGTGCATCTTATTAATAAGCTCTACGACATAAATCTTTGAAATATCGTATGCGTAGCCGAGAATATGGCACTTTCCCACAGTATCCCTGCAAGACAGCTCGACTCCTCCGATGAAATAAGGATCACCGGGCTGCAGCAGCTCTCTGACCTTCTGGCATCCGGCATAAGCGTCATGGTCAGTGAGCGCAAAAATATCAACTCCGGCTTTTTTTACATTCTCAATAAGCTCTGACGGGGTATCGCTTCCGTCGGAGTATATGGAGTGAATATGCAGGTCGGGGATTTTATACAGATCAATATCAATCATTTATTTACTTCTTTTCTTAAATATCGTTCGTTATACATTATACTCATTAAACCTGTGACCGTCAAGCTTTCCGGGCACAATGAAATTCAAGTATTATTTCATGTATTGATATAGTCCCGATTTTATGTTAAAATTCAATACAGGAAGTGATATCAGTGAGAGTTTTGGGCATTGACCCGGGAATAGCCACAATAGGCTTCGGTGTGCTTGACAGCAGCGCGAAAAGCCACAGCCTCATTCAGTGCGGTGTGATCACTACCCCGGCGCACACCTCTTTGTCAAGCCGCCTTGAGCAGATTTACGATGATATGCTCCGGCTGCTTGAGCTGTTCAAGCCGGATGCCGTTTCTATTGAAGAGCTGTTTTTTAATACGAACATCACTACCGGTATTTCCGTTGCGCACGGCAGGGGAGTTATTCTTCTTGCGTGCCGTAAGGCCGGAGTGAAGATATACGAGTATACACCCCTGCAGGTCAAACAGTCGGTCGTCGGCTACGGGAGAGCGGAGAAGAAGCAGGTCATGGATATGGTCAAAAGGCTGTGCAATCTTCCGGCGCCCCCTAAACCGGACGATGCCGCCGACGCCGTTGCACTGGCACTTTGCCATGCACGCAGCTCAACTTCCTTATTGTACAGAGGAGATAATGAAGAATGTTCTACCATATAGAGGGTATCGTATCGGAGCTTGAGCCTAATCTCGCGGTGCTTGACTGCGGGGGCGCAGGCTATGCTCTTAATATCACGATGAATACTGCCGGATGCCTGAAAACCGGCGAAAAGGTTAAACTCTATGTAGCCGAGTCTATCGGTGAAAACAACTTTGACTTGTTCGGATTTTATACAAAAAGCGAAAAAAGATGCTATGAAATGCTTGTCTCTGTTTCCGGTATCGGCCCCAAGGCGGCGCTGTCGATCCTGTCATACAGTACGCCTGAGTCGCTGGCTCTGGCGGTCATGAACGGGGACGAAAAGGCGCTGACGGTCGCGCCGGGCATCGGCAAGAAGATAGCCCAGCGTGTTATACTGGAGCTCAAGGACAAGCTCGGCAAGGAAATGAGTTCGGTATCCGATATAAGGCTGCCGGTTCAGACGGCCGTCAGCGGCGGGGACAGCGGCGTCAATGATGCGCTTGCAGGGCTCGCGGTACTTGGATACAGCAGTGCGGAGATCTCTCCCGTGCTGAAAAAGCTGGATATTACCGGAATGAATGCACAGCAGATCATTAAGGCCGTTTTGAAACAGATGGTAAAGTGACCGACGGGGGAAAAGAATGAGTATCAGTTTTTCCGATAATGACAACGAAGAGATCATTACCACTACTGCCAGCCTTCCGGAGGACAGCGCAGAGGGCTCATTGAGACCCCAGACCCTGCGCGAGTACATCGGACAGGAAAAGGCAAAGGCTAATCTTTCGGTTTTCATAAACGCAGCAAAGCTGAGAGGGGAGTCATTGGATCATGTTCTCCTTCACGGCCCTCCGGGACTGGGAAAGACCACGCTTGCTGCGGTAATAGCCAATGAGATGGGCGTCAATATGCGCATTACCTCCGGCCCCGCCATTGAGAAGCCCGGCGACCTCGTGGCAATGCTCACCAATCTCAATGAGGGCGATATACTTTTCGTGGATGAGATACACCGCCTGAACAGAGCCTATGAGGAGATCCTGTATCCGGCTATGGAGGATTATGCCATTGACATCATCCTGGGAAAGGGCCCCTCGGCAAACTCTATCCATCTCGATCTGCCCAAATTCACACTTATCGGCGCCACGACCCGTTCAGGCCAGCTTACGGCTCCCCTGAGGGACCGTTTCGGAGTTTCCTTGAGGCTTGAGCTGTATACTCCCGAGGAGCTGCGGAGGATCGTTACCCGTTCTGCCGGAATTCTCGGTGTGGAGATCGTTCCGGACGGGGCATATGAGATCGCCTCCAGATCCAGAGGCACCCCGAGAATTGCAAACCGTCTCCTCCGCAGAGTGAGAGACTTCGCCCAGGTCCAGTCTGACGGAGTTATCACAAAGCCTGTGGCAGATCAGGCGCTTTCCGCCCTTGAGGTAGACAAGCTGGGGCTGGATGCCCTTGACCGCAAAATGCTCAGGAGCATTATAGAGTTTTATAACGGCGGCCCGGTGGGGCTGGACACTCTTGCGGCAACGATCAACGAGGAGGCCGTCACTCTTGAGGATGTGTACGAGCCGTATCTTCTTCAGCGGGGCTTTCTCACCAGAACGCCCAGAGGCCGCTGTGTCACGAGAAAGGCCTATGAGCATCTCGGAATTGAATTTATGGGTCAGCAGCAGCTTGATTTGTAATAAAATAATCACCAAAAACCTATTGACTTTGTCGGTCAATGTTGTATAATACACAATAAATAAAAGGGTTATCAATGCGAAATTATGATTGATTATTCGGTTCTTGGCGATAGTGAATTGCAGTCTATGGCCGTTTCCGGTAACAGAGAGGCAGAGGAGTGTCTGGCTTCCAGGTACATGAGGCTTGTTCTCATATGCTCCAGACCGCTGTTTCTTGCCGGTGGAGATAACGAGGATCTGGTTCAGGAAGGAACCTTCGGTCTTCTCTCCGCTATCAGACAGTATTCGCCGGATGCCGGTGCTTCTTTCAAAACATTTGCGGAGCATTGTATCCGAATGAGACTTTTATCTGCAGTCAGATCCGCATCTCGTCTAAAGCATTTCCCGCTCAATGAGGGATTATCCCTTGAGCAACTCTCCGATGATTCAGATTCGCAAATGTCGGCTTACCCTGAACTGTTTCGTTCCGACCCGGAAGAATTGGTTCTGGCAAGAGAGAGCAAGGAAGAACTTTATGAGGTCTTTAAGCGTGATCTTTCCAAGCTTGAGAGGGCTGTTTTACAGCTTTATCTTGAGGGTCTTCCGTATAGAGATATAGGTGATAGGCTTGGAATTGAGGCAAAGTCTGTGGACAATGCCGTACAGCGCATAAGACACAAGTTGGCGCGGAACCTTAACCTGGGCGATATCAGCATGAGCTGAACGCAAATACAGCCGACAGGCATTTTTACCAAAAGAGAGGATTCAAAATGTACGAAGACAAGAAGTTAGTTTGCAAAGAGTGTGGCAACGAGTTCGTTTTCACCGCCGGTGAGCAGGAATTCTACGCAGAGCGCGGCTTCCAGAACGAGCCCCAGCGCTGCAAGGCCTGCCGTGACGCTCGCAAGAACGCTGCTCGTGGTCCCCGTGAGTTCTTCACCGCTAAGTGCGCAGCCTGCGGCGGCGAGGCAAAGGTTCCCTTCGAGCCCAAGTCCGATCGTCCCGTTTACTGCAGCGAGTGCTTTGCTAAGATGAGAGAGCAGGCCTGATCGCCTGATCTTAACTAAAGGGACACTTTTGGTGTCCCTTTAGTTTTATACTAATATCTATTAAAAAGTTTAATTTGAAGCGGTGTGCTTTCCGCCATGCTTCGTTGAAGCCCTTGGGAATATAACGATATTACCTGCGGTCTTCGCCTCGCCTGACGAAAAGCATCCTCACTTCATTCTTAAACCCTTTTATTAGAAATTAGTATTATTTTCTATTATTGAGGTGCTTTATGGAAATCAAAAGAGAGACCCTTATATCTGAAATTCTCGCCAATTGCCCCGAGGCTATGCCCGCGTTTCAGGAAATAGGTATGCATTGCATGGGCTGTGCTCTTGCCAGCGGTGAATCTCTTGAGCAGGCTTGTGCCGCTCACGGTGTTGACCCTGACGAGTTCCTTGTCTATCTCAAGGCATATCTTGACACACTCTGATGTGAGTATAAAAAGCCGGACTTGCTCCGGCTTTTATATTTATAATTATTTAGGAGGCTCTCTTGAACACCCGCCTTTCTAAAATTGCTTCTTTGATCGAGCCCGGGATAGGCTTTGCGGATATAGGCACAGACCACGGTTATATTCCGATCTATATGGCCCGGAACGGCTATGATGGTGCAATAATCGCATCCGATATTAACCGCGGCCCGCTGGAGTGCGCCATTACGAATGCCCGTCAGTCAGGTTTAAGCCATAGAATAAAGTTTGTACTGTGTGACGGCCTCAGCGGTGTTGATAATGAGGCGATAGATACAGTTATCATTGCCGGTATGGGCGGTGACCTTATCTGTCGTATTCTGGATGAGGCTGATTGGATATGCTCCGGCAGATACCGTCTTATTCTGCAGCCGATGACAAAGTCCGAGGTGCTTCGATACTGGCTGGTCAATAACGGGTTTATTATTGACGGTGAGTATCATGTGAAGGACTCGGATAAGCTGTATCAGATAGTCACAGCCCGTTTCACCGGTGAGAACACAAGGCTGTCCGATGCGGAGCTTTTCTGCGGCGCGGCTGATGTCGCTGACGATCATGAATTGTATATTCAGAGAGCAGAGTCGCTTATTATGAGATTTCAACGCTCAATAGAGGGCATGACTGCCGGCGGGAGAGAAGCATATAAGATAGAGTATTTAAAAGAAATACTGGCTCAATTAACAGAATTGAGGGAGAAATATGACAACAGTTAACGATGTTTTTAATTTCCTGTGTGAGCTTGCGCCGCTTGACCTCCAGATGGATTTTGACAACGCCGGATTTCTTGTGGGGCACAGGGATTCGGTGGTTTTGAAAGCGCTTGTTGCTCTTGATGTGACCGATGATGTGATAGATGAGGCTGTCAATGCCGGCTGTCAGCTGATCGTCTCCCATCATCCCCTGATATTCAAGCCGGAGAAGTCTTTTACCGACTGCACTTCCGGGGGAGATAAACTTCTCACACTGGCCGAAAACCGTATTGCGGTCATCTCAATGCACACAAATCTTGATATTGCCCAGGGCGGTGTCAACGATGTGCTGATGAATACTGTCGGCGCACATACAGAGGGCGCTCTTGATGCCGACGGCTGCGGGCGCATAGGCCGCTTTGACGCGCCTATGAGCATGGATGAGTTTCTGAAGCTCTGCCGTGAGAAGCTGTATGCCAACGGACTGAGATATGTGGATTCAGGTCGGCCTGTTGAGCGTATCGCCGTTATGGGCGGCGCCGGCGCAGATTCCCTTGAACAGGCGTACAGACTGGGCTGTGACACATACCTTACTGCCGATATTAAATACCATCAGTTCCTCAGAGCGCGGGAGCTGGGTATCAATCTTATAGACGGAGATCATTTCGGAACAGAAAACCCCGTAGTACCGTATCTGGCTTCCGTTCTCGGCGGGAAGTTCCCCAATGTTGAGTTTGCCGTCTCACGGCGTCATAATGCCCTTGTCAGGTTCTATATCTGAAAGACGGTTATATAATGCCTCCGCTTGTCATAGATTCGTACAAACGAGATCATGATAGCGGAGGCGTTTTTATGACTGATACAACCATTTATCGCGACATTGCCCTGCGCACAGACGGCGCTCTTATGCTGGGAGTGGTGGGGCCGGTCAGAACAGGCAAATCCACATTCATAAAGAGATTTATGGAGACTCTTGTTATCCCTCAGATAGACAATACATATATGCGGGAGAGAGCAAGGGATGAACTTCCCCAAAGCGGCTCGGGCAGGACGATAATGACATCAGAGCCGAAATTTGTCCCGGAAAATGCTGTCTCCATTAAAATGGCCGAGGGCACAGAGCTGTCTGTCCGCCTGGTTGACTGTGTGGGGTATATGGTTGATGGAGCCTCGGGACAGTTTGAAAACGGTGAGGAGCGGCTTGTGACAACGCCCTGGTTTGACCATGAGATCACCATGACCCAGGCGGCGGAGCAGGGGACGGAGAAGGTCATCCGGGAGCACTCCACCATCGGTATCGTCATCACCACCGACGGCAGCATATGTGACATTCCGAGAGAAAAATATGAGCAGCCTGAGGAACGGGTAATCCAGGAACTGAAGGAAATAGGAAAGCCCTTTGTGGTACTCCTGAACAGCGCATATCCGGAGTCAGATACCGCAAGAGAGATAAGTGATGAGATCTCTTCAAAATACGGCGTTTCGTGCATCAGAGTAAACTGCGCGCAGCTGAATGAGGCGGAGATAACAGACATCGTGCACTCTGTATTGAACGAGTTCCCGCTGAAATCAATGGGATCGTTTTTACCTCAATGGCTTGAGGCTCTGCCTGCCGAGAGCGAGCTCAGGTCTGAAATATATGAGCTTATCAGGTCAAACTGCTGTTCTATGCTGCGTATCAAGGACTGCTACGACGCAATAGACTGTCTTCGGGAATGTGATGTGATTTCCGATACATCGGTCGAGAGCTCCGATCTGGGCAAAGGTATCGTTAATGTCAGAATCGCTCTGCCCCGAAATCTCTATTATGAGACGATCAGCAGCGAGACAGGAATCGAGATAAACGACGACGGGGATCTGTTCAGAACACTCAGCGAAATGAGCGAAATGAAGACAGACTACGACAAGCTGAAAAAGGCTCTCTATGATGTGAGGACCACCGGCTACGGAGTGGTTATGCCGGATTCGGAGCAAATGATGCTGGAGGAGCCGCAGATAGTCCGTCAGGGCGGCAAGTACAGCGTTAAACTGAAGGCCAGCGCACCGGCAATACATATGATGATGACCAATATCGAGACAGAGGTAACGCCTGCCATCGGAGGGGAGACCGCCTCGGAGGATATTATAAACTTCCTGCTGCAGGGCTTTGACGGCGATGTAAACCGCATATGGCAGTCAAATATTTTCGGTAAATCCCTGAACGATATTGCCGAGGAGGGACTTACATCCAAGATAGCATCGCTGCCCGAGGGAGCGAGAAACAAGTTGAGAAATACCCTTCAGCGGGTAATAAATGAGGGAAGCGGCGGCCTTATCTGCATCCTGCTATGACTATTCTATTTGACACCGACAGCATATGTATTTATAATCAGGAGGATGAGATGTGATTGCTCTTTCCCACCGATTAAGAAAAAATCTGACTCCTGCGGTGCTGATTCTGGTATGCTGTGCCATAATTATTTCACTGTTTATCGGGAACAGACAGGCGAAGCAGACAATAGCCAATGAGCACAGACGATATACTCTCGTCATTGACCCCGGCCACGGAGGAATAGACGGAGGAGCCGCCGGAATAGACGGCTCCAAAGAGAGCGATATTAACCTTGCAATAGCTTTGAAGCTTCGCGCCATCGCGGTGTTCTACGGTTTGGACAGCAGGATGACACGACAGGATGACAGTACGCTGTCCTCTACGGATAGCTACAGCGAGCACAGCGACCTTGAAGAGCGGCTGCGGTTTGCGGTTGAGGCCACAAGCCCTGTCCTTATATCTATCCATCAGAACAGCTATCCCACCAGCCAGCCCAGCGGAAGTCAGGTAATATATGCTCTTTCTGAGGAAAGCGAGAGGCTGGGAAAGATAACCCACGGGAATTTGATTTCAACATTGGAGCCGGAAAACAGACGGGTCGCCGAGCCTGCAACAAGCAGGATATTCATTCTCTCAAACGCAGATTTTCCTGCTATTCTTGTGGAGTGCGGCTTTATTTCCAGCTTTGTTGATATAGAGAAGCTTACAAACGATCAATATCAGTCGAAAATAGCCGGTGTAATTCTGGCATCGTATATTCAGTTCACACAGATACACGACGGAAAAGCCGTCTGATAACAGGAGAGAAAGCATGGCAAAACAGAAGACAGTATGGTGCTGCAGCGAGTGCGGAAACGAAACACCCAACTGGGCGGGCAAATGTCCGTCCTGCGGTGCGTGGAATACATTGACCGAGATCAGGCTCGAGGGGGCTAAGGCTAAGTCCGCTTCATACGCCAGAGTATCGGGAAGCTCAGCCGCGCCGAAGGCTCTGTCCCAGCTTGATACGACGGCGGAGCTTCGCATATCCACGGGAATCACGGAGCTTGATCGCGTGCTGGGCGGAGGCGCTGTGACCGGCTCTCTTGTTCTGGTGGGCGGCGCTCCCGGTATCGGTAAGTCCACGCTCCTTCTTCAGATGTGCGGAAGCATGGAATGCGGGAAAACAATACTCTATGTGACCGGTGAGGAGTCTGAGCGTCAGCTGAAGCTCAGGGCGGACCGTCTGGGAGTTCACGGCGCCGCTATATTTGTCCTGCCAGAAACGGATATGGACTCTGTTGCCGCGGCTATTGACCGGGTGAAGCCGGATGTGGTCATAATCGACTCTATCCAGACCGTGTCCGACGCTAAGCTTGAGTCTACTCCCGGCAGTATCACTCAGGTCCGTGAGTGCACCATGCGCATCATGCGTATCTCCAAGGACAAGGGAGTGACCGTATTTGTTATCGGCCACATAAATAAAGAGGGCAGTATTGCCGGCCCGAAGGTGCTGGAGCATATGGT
>JAZUJF010000029.1:0-6772 GCA_045642585.1 Candidatus Limivicinus sp. | reverse complement strand
CATCCACCGCAAGCGCTTCTCGCTGCGGCTCGGTCACCTCGCGGCTCTGGACTGCCCCCGGCAGTCCATTCACTACCGCTCGGCCGCTTCGCTACCCTTCCCCTTCTGCGGAAGGGGAAGGCATATTACACCGTTGAAGAGCAGCTTTCAGAGTAAAGCCAAAATACTAAAAGGGGATATGTAAACAGTCCCGACAAAAGAGGACACTGAGTCTCAAAGCAAAGATTCAGTGTCCGTTGCCTTAACCAAGATATGAATTAAGGAAAAACTGCGCCAGACTGTTTTCCTTGATATTGCACCGGGCGTCCTCCTGTGAAAACCACTGATAGAAATCAATTTCGCTGTTTGGGGCTATATCCGCGGCGTTGTCAACAGATACCGTGAAGTTGCACATCAGGGTATTTGAGGGCTCAAAGAAGCGGCTGCGGTTAAAATGCACCGATACGGCGTTCAGACCCGTTTCCTCTCTCAGCTCCCGGCGGGCGGCATCCTCAAGGGATTCACTTCGGTTTACATAACCCGCAACAAGTATGAAATATGGTCTTCCGTACTGCTTTATCAGGAGAATATCGCCGGTGTCCCGGTCGCGGACGATCATGCTGACGGCGGTATTGTACATGGGATAGCGAAATCGGTCACACCTGGGGCAATAGGGCGCGATGCCGTCTGTTTTACTCATTTTCTCGCTCAGCTTTTCTCCGCATACCCAGCAATACTCCTGTACCATTTTTCTCTCCCCTTACAGTTTGTTATTATATGGCGACAGTATCGCATAACAGGACAGCAATTTCTGTCATCTCCGCTACATATTAGTCAATTACTCTCCGCTTGTCAATATTCACCCTTCACGGGAGAAGCTCTGTCGGATACCGGGTTTTACACTGTTGACGATAATGCGGCTTTAATGTATGATACATATATAAGATTACTGAATCGGACGGTGCGCCATGAACTACACTGACCCCTCCTGCAGAGAATTTATATCGGAGCTCTCCTCCTCCTCTCCCACACCCGGCGGAGGCGGAGCGTCGGCCCTTGTGGGGGCTGTGGGTACTGCGCTGTCTTCTATGGTGGCCTCCCTGACCCTTGGCAAGAAGAAATACGCTCAGCATGAGGAGCGGATGGGGGAGCTGCTTCTCCGCTGCGGAGAGCTTCAGGAGGAGCTTATGGACGGGATAAAGGCAGATGCAGAGGGCTTTTCTCCTCTGGCTGCGGCCTATGCGCTCCCAAAGGACTACCCGGACAGGGAGGCGGTGCTTCAGAATGCCTCAGAGCTCGCCTGTCAGGCCCCGCTGACCATAATGGAGAAATGCTGTGAGGCTATCGGGATCGCCTCCGAGATGGCCGAAAAGGGTTCAAGACTGGCTGTGTCCGATGCAGGGTGCTCGGCTGCGATCCTTGCCTCCGCCCTTAAAAGCGCGGCGCTGAATGTGTATATCAACACAAAGTCCATGACCGACAGAGAGACGGCGGAGCTTCTGAACAGGAAATGCGACGCCATGCTCTCAGAATATGTGCCCATGGCAGAGGGCGTTTACGAGAGAGTGTCCCTGGCGCTTCGGGGCTGACACGGAAATTTCGCTGATCTCCTTACGAAAAATTTTCGGGAAAAGTTCTGCTTTTCGCGCCATTATGATAAAAATACGGTATAAATATACAAACACAGACATATTGTTTCTTGTAATCGGAGAAATAATATGCTACTCTGTTATCGGAAGATGATAGGCCAGACGGAACAGAACGCAATATGGATAACGAAAAGAAGAGAATACAATTAAAAACTCCTGTCATTATCGCCATTGCCGCGGCTGTGGTGACAGTGCTCCTGTTGTGCTTTATGCCCGGAAAAAACAGCGCGCAGACCGCGAATGTCCCGGAGGAGAGTGCCGGAAGGACTCGGAATGATCTGGCGGCCTACACCGAGAGCGTGGAGGACCCGGACAAAGCCATGGAGGAGCTCATGGAGAGCATCTCCGGTTATACCGGCGACGATGCGGGGCTTGCCCTGCTGAATGTGAAGCTGGGCTGGCTGTATGCCGTGAAGGGCGACTGGGTCAAGAGCAGGGACACCTTGGAGCTGTCTGTATTGCAGGACCCGGGAAACGCGGACGCATGGCTGCTGCTTTACAGAGCCTGCTATAATCTGGATGATTACGCCGGCGCGTCTGAGGCGCTGACTCAGTATTCACAGCTTGCGGAGCCCTCATATGATGAGTATCTGATGCTCTCGACTATGCAGTTCCAGCAGGGGAATTATGCCGGGGCGGCGGAAACGTGTACTCTGGCTCTGGGCTGTGAAGGCTGTGATGAGCTGGCTCTGCGCACTATGCGCGCAAAGTCGTATTTGGAGATAAAGAATTACGCCGGATGCCGCGAGGATGCCCAAAGATGTATAGAGCTTGGCGGTGACTATACAGAGAACATTACCATGATCGCCTCCTCCTATGAGAACGAGAACGACCATGCCGGTCTCCTGAAGACTCTTATGGACATGATAGATCACGGTATAGAGGACAAGACCGTATATCAGAACGCCCTTGCCTGCGCCGTCGATACGGAGAACTACGCCGCCCAGGAGAAGCTGATACTGCGCCTTATGGAGTACGAAATGGATGAGGACACGGAAGACACTCTCCGCGAATCTCTGTCGAAGGCTCAGTTCCGGATGAAGAAGTTCCCCGAGGCCGGGAAAAATCTGAACATCTGCCTTGAGAAGAAGGAGGACCCGGAGCTGCGTTATATGCACGGCGTGTGCCTCATGAATATGTCCGACTTTGATAACGCCTATGAGGATTTCGGCAAGGCTCTGGACGCGGAGTACAATGTTGACGAGTGTCACTACAATATGGCGCTGTGCCAGATAGGGCGGGGCTTCCCGGTCGATGCGGGATATGAGCTCAACAGTATCATCCAGCGCAACGGGAACCCGGAGATGGTGAAGCTGGCTCAGGAGCTTTTGGAGAAGCTGAACGGGTAAATCAGAAAATATAGTTATACCGCATCGGGGTCATTTCCGATGCGGTCATTTTAAGGCAACACCGCATAATGCGGCAAGAGCAGATACCGAGAGAAAATGGGTTCTGATGACGGCACTTTTTTGTAGGAATACTTTGTGTATTGCAAGAAAAAGTGACTAAATCTGGGCACATTTTATCCGGTAGATGCCGCAGGCGTATTATGCGGTGGTGCCTTATATATTGAATTTGCGCTTTATACTGCCGCGGCCTTCTGCTCCTTGCGGTAGTAGAGGTACGCGACGGCTATTGCGATAGCTCCGGAGGGGATTATCATGAAGCTGGTGGAGCCGGTGAGAGAGGGCACGAAGATGAACAGCACGCTCATGAATACGAAGGGGAGGGCCGCCACCTTTATGTCTTTACGGTAGTATTTATAGGCCATTGCGCCGAAGAGGGAGGGCACCACATTACTGAACGCAGGCTGGAGCTCCGGAGACTGGAGAATGGGCTGCAGCGGCTGGAGAAGCAGCACGCCCAGAGCCAGCACCACGATGGTCACAAGGGATGAGGTGGCGATGGAGAGGGTGGAGATTATCTCGTTCTCCGCTGTACCGGTCTTTGCGCCCACTATGTCACGGGCGTTTATGGCGCAGGGTATCTTCATGTTGATAAGGTTGCCGGTAATGAAGGCCAGATATGAGCCGCCTGCGCCCAGCATGGGGGTGTAGATCAGGTATTCGGCAATGCCGCTTGCCAGATACACTATGCCGATGGCAAGGAAGCCCTTGAGGAAGGCCACCATGTTCGGAGAGACCCCCAGCACTCTGCCCATGAGGAAGGGTGCGCCCAGAAGCATAACAAGGGCGATGACTGTCATGATCCGACCCAGAGTATGGGTGCGGGCATTGTACTTTTGGAATATTGCGTCTTTCTGTTCATTGGTCATTTTTCTGTACCTCCTTCATCAGAGCTTTGCCATGAATACGGCAGAGGCCATGGCTATGAGCATACTGCCAGCAATGGAGAAGCTGTCCACCCAGACCCAATTCTTCTTCTCGCTGAGCCAGATGAAGAATGCCATCACTATTGCCGCAACTATTGATACCGCCAGCGGCAGCCAGTCGCCGGAGAAGGTGAACAGACCGTTGCCGGATACGATGGTGCCTATGTAGCTGCCCATATAGGCGGAGACAAGTCCTATGAACATGGCGGTCATAGCCTTATCGCCAAAACCCATAACAGAGGACTTTTTCCCGTCGCGGGAGCCGGAGGACAGGCGATCGAGATATTTCTTATTGAAAAACAGCGCCAGCACCATACCCCATATGATGCAGAAGCTCATCGTGAGGGCGATGGTGACAAAGGCCTCTCCTGTCATTGCGGCGGCGGAGAGCTTTATACCCACCTGCTCCGCGGCGGCCTCGGCCACCTGAGTCTCATAGTGGAGTGCGCCGATAACGCTCAGGCGCAGCCAGGGCAGAGGCGTACCCAGACTTCCCGACAGGGCGATCACACCCAGCAGTATGCCCACCGAGGGCAGCACCGCGAAGGTCGCGGAGGCAACGATAGTGCGCTTCATTCTGGTAACATCCATACCGATCGCCTTGCCGGCCTTATATGCACGGATCATAAAAATCAGGCAGAATACCGACACAACAGCGACAATAGAGCCGCATATGAGATACATCCCGGGACTGTTCAGCTGAGACAGAATGGACAATTCCATCACTCCTTCCGATTATATGGGAATAATGTACCACGGATGGATGCAATAGGCAAGAGGGGAGAATGATAAGACGGACATCAACGGCAGCCTGAAAGAAACGGAGCGGGATGAGGGACGCCGCCGTATATCGACAGTGCCTGTGGGTATGAGTTTTCCACAAAATTTTGCACAATCAAAGAGCGCAAAAAGTTTTGAACATTTATATCGTATGTATTATTGCGGTGAAATGCTGCTTTCGCTGAGAATTCAGCCGGAAAACTATCGGAAAGCAAGCGGTTTTTTCAAAAAGTTTTTCCTGTTTTCCGAGTTTTTTTATAAAAAAGCGTGAAAAAGTTCGGGACAAATGTCCGGGGGAAAATAGTATGTATTATAAACGCAAAACCCCCGAAAGGCCATGAAATGCGGTGATAATGTGACGCGGCCTCTCCGGATATATCCCAAAATGACGGGACAAACGGCCCTCCCTGAGGATGTATTTCGGGACATTCGTCCACCAGAGATAGAGATAGAGATAGAGTTAGAGATAGAGATAGAGTCAGAGTCAGAGAAAGAGATAGAGATAGAGTAGTTATTATCCTTTATGACAAAACGAAATTTTTTTGTGGAAAAACGGATAAAGGGAAACGGCGGACAGGTATGTCTGACTTTTTGTATAACATATTCACTGTTTATTATTGCAGAACAATAATGAATAGGGTATAATAAACAGTCGAATTACAGATCTCGTAGTGTTGTCAAAGTATCAAGGAGAGAGTATGCACAACAGTATCTACATCAAGGGCGCAAGGGAAAACAACCTTAAAAATATCGATCTTGAGATACCGCGGGACAAGCTGGTCGTTGTCACCGGCCTGTCGGGCAGCGGTAAATCCAGCCTTGCCTTCGACACGCTGTATGCCGAGGGCCAGCGCCGCTATGTGGAGAGCCTGTCCTCCTATGCCAGAATGTTCCTCGGTCAGATGGATAAGCCGGATGTGGACTATATCGACGGCCTTTCTCCCGCCATATCCATTGACCAGAAGACCACCTCCAGAAATCCCCGCTCCACTGTGGGCACTGTCACGGAGATATACGACTACCTGCGCCTGCTCTGGGCCAGAGTCGGTATTCCTCACTGCCCCAAGTGCGGAAAAGAGATCAGGCAGCAGTCTATCGACCAGATCGTTGACAGGATAATGGAGCTTCCCGAGGGCACAAGGCTCCAGATCATGGCGCCGGTGATCCGCGGCCGAAAGGGCGAGCATATGAAGGTGCTGGAGGATGCCAAACGCTCCGGCTATGTCCGGGCCCGTATCGACGGCATCGGGTATGAGCTCAGCGAAGACATTAAGCTCGAAAAAAACAAAAAGCACGATATTGATATTATTATCGACAGACTTGTCGTAAAGCCGGAGATCACCCGCCGCCTCACCGACTCCGCCGAGACCGCTCTGGCTCTGGCCGGGGGCGTGATGACTGTGGATCTCCCGAAGGAGGGCACACAGCTTTCCTTCTCCCAGAACTATGCCTGTGAGGACTGCGGCATCTCCATCGACGAGCTGGAGCCTAGGCTGTTCTCCTTCAATAACCCCAGCGGCGCGTGCCCCAAGTGTACCGGCCTTGGCATACAGATGCTTGTTGATCCGGAGCTTGTCATCCCAAACCCGTATATCAGCATCAACGAGGGCGCGATCGTTGCCTCCGGGTGGAGTAATGTGAAGGGCGATACCATCTCCCGTATGTATTTCGAGGCTCTGTCCAAACGCTATCACTTCAAGCTGTCAGAGCCCGTCAGGGATATAAATCCCGAGGCTATGGAGGCGATACTCTACGGCACCAAGGGCGAGCCGCTTCAGCTGAAATATGAGAAAAACGAGGGCTACGGCATCATCCGCCGTGAGTTCGAGGGAATAGTCACAAACCTTGAGCGGCGGTATCATGAGACTCAGAGCCCCGGAGTGCGCTCGGAGATAGAGGAGTGTATGTCCGAGGTGGACTGCCCCCAGTGCCGGGGAAAGCGGCTGAAGCCCTCCGCTCTGCTGGGCATCTCGGGCGACCTTGCGCTGGCGGACTACGCCCGACGGGGGATGCCGTTCTCCGTTCTGCTTGA
>JAZUJF010000028.1:0-11455 GCA_045642585.1 Candidatus Limivicinus sp. | reverse complement strand
CATCTTCTTACATTCCTTGACGCATTCGATGGATGCGGTATTCAAACCGTAGGCATTGAACTGAATGAGCACATCCCCGCTCTTTACCTGATAGTAGCGCAGGACCTGCTTTGCGTAGCCGGGAACCTGCTCGCACCAGCGGGTAGCGCCATGCTCACAGCTGAAGCCGGGGTCGAGGATGGTGTTGGCGGGAATAAGATTGCCCGCTCTGTGGGTCATTTCTATGGCCACCATATTGGAGTGACCGCCGGTACCCACCACATGGAACACATTACCGGCCTCGATGGCATCGGCAACAAGGGCAGCCGCCTTCTCTATCTGTGGTGCCTGCTCGTTGAGGATCTTAGTGAGCATTTCCGTCACAGAGTCATAAAACTGCTTTATCGCTTCCATTTTTATAACCTCTTACAGATGTCTCATGCGGGACTCATACTTGTCCTCATAGGCCTTGTTGCGCGCATGGCCGCCGGGGATGTTGGCGCTGTTCCACACGGGAGGAGTGATGCCGCGCTGGAGGAGAATATTGGTGGCTTCCATCTCGATCGCGTGGAGAGCGAAGGAGTTGCAGAAGGTGGACACGGGGCCCATAGGTGCCTCCAGACCGTCAAACTTGATGGTCGCATCGCCGAAGGGAAGATGTACATCCACAAAAACATCTGCCAGCTCGTACAGATTCTGAGCGGAGGAGTGGCGGGCGGGAGCGTCCTTGGGCAGATTCTCGGCAAAGGACTTGGCGGTGACGCCGATGACCTTCATGCCGCGCTTCTTTGCCTCAAGAGCCATATCGATAGTAATGGCATTGACACCGTAGGAGGTTGCCAGCAGCATAACATCGCCTGCGTCCTCGCCGATGTGGTAGGTCTTGAAAACGGTGGCGGCGTAGCCCTCGCAGCGCTCAACGATGTTGGAGCGTCTTGCGCCGTGCTCAAGGTTGATGCCGGGATCCAGCAGTGCGTTGAAGGGGACAAGGCCGCCTGCGCGCCAGAAGACCTCCTCGGCTGCCATATTTGAGTGTCCGCCGGTGCCCATGACATGGATAAGCTTGTCATTCTCGATAGCGTCTGCGATGATCTCCGCCGCGGCGTGGATGCTCTCCTCTTCGCCGGCGATGGCATTGATGCAGCCGAACACTGTGTCTTTGTATTCCTGGATCTGTTTAAGCATAAGAATATCTCCTTATTACAATAATTTCTTTTCAACGACGGCAAAGAAGCGTCTCACTTCAAAGCCCGCCTGCTCGTATATTCTGCGGGCATGATTAGCCGATTCCGTAAAGATCGACATATACCTCGCCCCTTGCTCACGCTCCGCCTCGCACATACGGTAGAACAGAACGGTGCCCAGTCCGTGACCCTGAAAACGGGGATCAACGCCAAGACCGGCCAGATATCCTCTCCCGTTGGGCTCCGGATAGATAGGCCCTGTAAATCCGGCGACAACATCACCGTACAGTGCCAGCATAACAGGTTTGCCGGCCTTGCAGTCACGGGGTATCTCGGTGATCCAGCGATAGTGACCCAGGGAATCCAGCATCTCCTCAAGACCGGTATATCTGCCTTCCTCATACCAGCCTATGGTGAAGCCCTCCTGAGCCGCCCGATCCTGCTTCCGGGCAATGCTGTCCGGCACGGTGAAGCTGTCCAGAGGCAGGTACATCGCCGCCTCCTCATCTATGCAGCCGTAGCCGAGCTCCTTGAGTATTTCAAAAAGCTTCGTATCGGTGGGGACACCGGGCATGATGTTGTGCTGATGTCCGGGAGTGCCGGGGACTACCCACGGCAGACGCACGGGACATTTATAGGACACAGCGGAAAACCGCTTTCCGCAGCGGAGAAATACGCCCTCGGCCGAAGAAACGAGCCTCTGCACATTCTCCGCGGTAAAATAGTCCCTGTCCAGCAGCAGGCAGGCGATATAGCCGTGGGTCGCACCCTGAGCCATATTTTCGCCGGTACAGCCGCAGACAAAGCCCACCGTTTTATCTCCGTCTGTCAGCACGAACCCGCAGTCCTCCGAGAAGTCCGGATGGTCAAAGAGCACGGACTCAAGCCCTTTTTCATCCAGCGGAGCATATCCCATGGCGACCCCTGCCGTATTCCACAGGGAAACAACGGCCGGTCTGTCACTGTGGGTCATGCCGCGTATATTTACTGCCATCTTACCTGAGGAGCTCTGCGGGGGTGCCGGAGGCGCTCTCCTCGTCAAGGACCATATAGCAATCCTTATGGTTCTTCAGAATGGTTGCGGGAACCATGTTGGTCACGCCCTCGGTGCAGAAGGTATCATGAACGGCCTTGATCTTCTTGGGACCGGGAACGGAGCAGATAATGCACTCAGCCTGCATCATCTGCCAGCAGGTCATGGAGATAGCCTGTTTTGGCACATCCTCAAAGTCGGCAAACCAGCCCTCGCCGACCTGCTGCATACGGCAGGTATGATCGAGGTCAACAACTATGTAGGCTTCCTTAGTCTCAAAATCCGCGGGGGGATCGTTGAACGCGACATGGGCGTTCTCGCCGATGCCGATCATAGCCACATCGATGGGAGCCTCGCGCAGAAGCTTTGTCAGCTCGGCGATATTGGCTTTCACATCTCCCTCTCCGTTGACATAGTTTGCGGCCTTCAGGTCAACATGGTCCGCAAAACGCTCCTTCAGATACTTGCGGAAGGAGGCCACATGGGTAACAGGCAGACCCACATACTCGTCCAGATGGAACATGGTGACCTTGGACCAGTCAACATCCTTCCGGTACAGAGCCTTGACCACCTCGAACTGGCTCATGCCGGTAGCAAGGATCAGACGCGCTTCACCCTTGGCGGCGATAGCGGCGTTGAGCTTGTCAGCGCATACCTGTGCTGCGTATTCGCCCATCTGGGCGGCATCTTTTTTGACGATAACTTTCATGATTACTCCTTTTTACCGTATAGGATAATACGGTATGACAATGATATGATATGAAATATTCTGTACCGTCACAGGGGAGACCGCAGTCTCAGACTATGGCAATATTATTGGAAAAACGAAATCACTTCATGAGGATGCTGGGGAGCCACAGGGAGATGGCCGGCACATAGGTGATGAGCAGCAGCGCCGCGGTCATTACGATATAGAAGGGTATCATGCGCTTTGCCAGTACCTCCATCTTTATACCGGAGATACCGCATCCCACATACAGGCCGGCGCCCACAGGAGGAGTCAGCAGACCTATGCCGCAGTTGAATATCATGACAACACCGAAGTGGACCGGGTCAACACCCACAGCGGTGAGGATGGGCAGAATAATAGGCGTTACTATCAGGAGGATAGAGCCCATGCTCATGACACAGCCCAGGAACAGGAGCACAATGTTAGTCATGAACAGGAGCAGGTACTTGTTGGAGGTCACGGAAAGCATGGCGGTGGAGATCGCCTTGGGCAGACCCAGGAAAGCCACAAGCCAGCCGAAGGAGTTGGCAATAGCCATAAGCACCATGGTGGCGGAGAGGGTCTTGACAGTTCTGGTGGCAACAAGGTGCAGATCCTTGAACTTGATAGTACGCATGATGAACAGAGAGAGGATAATGGCGTAGACCGCGGCAAATGCGGAGGACTCGGTCGCTGTCATAATGCCGCCGGTGACGCCGCCCACAACGATGACGATGGTGAGCATGGGGAAGAACGCCCTGATGAAGGACTTTCCCAGTCGCTTTAACGAGAATTTGCCGGAAATAGGCACATTGTGGCGCTTGGCATATACAAACGAAATGAGGCACATGGCCACACAGAGCACAGCACCGGGCAGAAGTCCGGCGATAAGCAGGGCGCCGATGGAAACGCTTCCGGCAGCCACGGCGTAAATAACCATGTTCTGGCTGGGGGGAACGAGAATGCCCTGAATTGCTGTGGACATTGTAAGGCACATGGAAAATTCGGGATCATAGCCAGCCTTGGTCATCAGATCCATCTCGATCGGGCCAAGGGAGGCGATATCTGCAATAGCAGCACCGGAAACTCCGCCGAACATGAAGGATGCAACAGCGTTGACCATTGCAATGCCGCCGCGCATCCATCCGACCAGCGCTTCGGCCAATTCCATGATAAGGTCCGTGACCTTACCCTGAGTCATGACCTCGCCCATAAGCACAAAGAAGGGCACGGCGAGGAAGGTGAAGGAGCTACAGCCGGTGATCATACCCTGAAAGACAACAGACAGGGGCTTATTCAGATAAAGAAGGGTAATAACGGTGGAGATGCCCATTGCGTAGGCGATCTCAAGACGAATTGCCATAAGTCCTACGAAGCTTGCAACAAGGATTATGGAAGCAATAGTGGTCTGACTCATTTTTTGGCCTCCTTAATTCTTCTGACGATGCAGAACAAGCTGAAATAGACGCTCATAATGCCGCAGATGATAAGCGGTATGTACATGACACCCGTAGACACATGGAAGCCGGACATTTTTGTTTTCCAGGTAAGCTTGGTGAGAGTGAAGCCGTACTTGGTCATAAGCACGGAGAAAACTGCTATGGCCACATTTGAGAAATACTTGAGGGCATTGATCGCCTTTTCGCTCAGCACCTTGTCAATAAGCTCCACGCGCATATGGCTCTCATCATAGAGCGCAATGGCAATGCTGATTACGGAAGTCCAGATAAGGGCTGTGGTACTGAGCTGGTCGCACCATGTAGGCACCTTATTGAAAACATATCGTCCTGTAACCATCACGGTTACTGCGAACAGTTCTGTCCATAGACCTGTAACGCATATCACATTCAGTATCTTGTACAGAAAATCGGAAAATCGACACAATTTGTCGTAGGCGGAATTAGGTTTTTCCTGCATGGATGTCCCTCCTGATCGAATTTGTATCTTTGCGGTTTCTTAATTGATCTACTTAGAATGGAAACGGTCAACCATTACAGCTGACCGTTTCCGGGTTTAAAAAACTATGTGATTAATTACTTGACCTCTGCGATCTTTGCAAGAAGCTCAGTGACATCGCCGCCGAACTGCTCGTAAACAGGAGCCATAGCCTCCTGCCACTTCTCAAGGTCGGTGAGCTCAATGATCTCAACGCCCTCGGCCTTCAGCTTCTCAACAAACTCGGCCTGGCTGTTAAGAACATAGTCAAGGTTGCCTTCGCACGCGACGGCCCATGCGTCACGGATGATCTGCTGCTCGTCTGCGGAGTAGGTGTTCCAGATGTCCTCGGAGAAGACGATAACAACGGGAGGTGCGGTGTGGCCGTCAAGGGTGATGTAGGGGCATACTTCATAGAACTTGTTGGTGTAGAAGCCGGAAACGGGGTTCTCAGCTGCATCAACAACGCCGGTCTGAAGTGCGGAGTAAAGCTCGCCGAATGCGATAGGAGTTGCGGAAGCGCCAAGTGCCTCGGTCATAGCGGTGTCAACCTCAAGGGGCTGGCAGCGGACCTTCAGGCCCTTCATGTCACCAACAGCACGGATGGGCTCCTTGGAGAAGAAGTGACGGGCACCCTCTGCAACGAAGCCGATGCCGACGACCTTGGTGCCGGCGGCAACAGTGCCGTTAAGCATAGCCTGGCCAATCTCGCCCTGGCAGACGGAGAGCAGATGGGGCATATCTCTGAACACATAGGGAAGGGACATTGCGATGAAGTCGGATGCGCCGGCGGAAGCCAGAGTGGAGGTGGAGGTAACTGCCATCTCCTGAACGCCCAGCTGGGTGTTCTGGAAGCTCTCAGCCACATCGCCCAGAGCGGAACCGGTGTAAAGCTCGACCTTCATCTTGCCATCGGACATTGCAGCGACGGTCTCAGCGAAGATGTTCATCTCGTTGACGATCTCGGTGCCGTCCTTAGAAGTGGTGGAGAAGCGGATGGTGCGATCCTGAATGTCCTTTGCGGGCTCTGCAGGTGCCGCTTCTGCTGCGGGTGCAGCTGCGGGTGCCTCAGCTGCAGGTGCTGCTTCTGCTGCGGGTGCTGCTGCGGGTGCGGGTGCTGCGGTCTGGCCGCATGCGCACAGAGCAACTACCATCACGACTGCCAGAAGCATTGCGATGATTTTCTTCATTTGTTTTTCCTCCAAATTTTACTTTGTTTGACTGTTTATAGTTCCAGTCAATTCACATACTGATGATACTACAGTAACCGTTTTCTGTAAAGAAATAGTCATTATACTTATTCACCAATCTTATCACTTCATTTTTGTTAAAAACCCACACAATTTTTGATTTATCAAACGATTTTGAGCTTGGATATGTAGATAAACACATACTAACAGCCGTATTTATAGAAACTGTTTTCTTTTTTGTTGACATTTTTCATTATCGGATTATTATTAAATCAATTCACCGAGAGCAGATGCCGAGAGTGTTTTAATCACCGGGAGCAGATGCCGGGAGTGAATTGACTGGCGATTACTCAGGTGGTGATTTTTTTGAACAATCCCTCTTCTGCGGCGACGCTGTATGATGTTGCCGCCAAAGCCGGTGTATCCGTTGCCACTGCTTCCAGAGTTCTCAGCGGTTCAAAATACCCGGTCAGCTCCAAATTAAAGCATCGGGTGACAGCTGCCGCAAAGGAGCTGAACTATATCCCGAATATTTTCGGCCAGATGCTTCGCAGCAACGCAACCGAGGCCATAGGCATTATTGTCCCCTCTCTGCAAAATCCCTTCTATAATCAGGTCATCTTCGGCATTGAATCCGCGGCGGCCGGAAGCGGTCATGAGATCCGTCTGTTATCCTCCCACCGCAGTGTGGAGCAGGAGCGAAACAGCATCATGTTTCTTCTGCACAGCCGTGTCATGTCACTGATCATTTCTTCGGTGGACACCAGTCCCGATACTCTGAATATGTATATCGAGGCCGGTGGACGGGTCGCTCTGCTTGAGGCGGATTTTCAGTTGGAGAATGCCATCAGCGCCGTATCGGACAGCGTTCTTGCCGGGCAGATGGCCGCAAAGCATCTTGTGGAGCTGGGACATACAAAAATCGCCTTCCTTTCCACGCCCATAACCAAGCTGTACCGTCAGAGAGTTCTGTCCGGAGTAAAAGAAGAGCTGGCAAGAAACAAAATACGCTTCACCGCCAAGGATGTTTATACCGTTGACTCCGAAGCGGAGTCTCAGACCGGCCAGTTTGAGTTTGAAACGGGAAAGCTGCTGGTCTCCAGAATAGATTTCAGGAAAGAACAGTACACGGCCATCATTGCCGTCAACGATCTTACCGCATACGGAGTAATTCAGGCGCTTAATCAGAAAGGGCTGCGTGTCCCAGACGACATCTCTGTGATCTCTCTGGACAATATTATTTATTCCGAGATGATCTCCCCTCCTCTTACAACGGTCGAAATGCCGTCCAGCAACATGGGGTTCACCGCCTGTCAGATGATCATAGCCGCTATGGAGAGCCGGCAGAAGACCGCTTCCTCCATGGAATTCAGGTATCCCTGCGTATTGAAGGTCAGGAGCTCCACCCGCGACATACGGGAAGATCATGACTCTCCTCAGCCCTGATGCGGGCTGAAAAAGTCACGCCTCATACATCGGCGTGACTTTATCGATATTGCTATATTCTGCTTTTTTTAACGGAGATCGCTCTTTTCCTGAATCGGAGAAGTCCGCACAGCGGGAGAAGATATATATAGCAGGCCCCCAGAATACATATCAGCGGCGCACCGGCGGAGGACAGCGGTACTGCCGCCATAACGGACCACGGTATGAGTGAGGCCACAGGTATGGTGGTATCGGCAATATAGTTTGCCCGCAGCTCATTATCCGGCTCGATAGGTGAGACCATCTGGTTCACCAGTATGATCGCCAATGCCTGATTGCAGGCAACAGATACGAAAAACACCGAGGCCGCGAGAAACACAGCGAAATGACCGAATTTTTCCCCTGCTCTCTCTATGGGAGCTTTAAGGAAATTCAGAAGTCCGGTCTCCTTGAATATCCCCGAGTAAAACGATCCGATGAGCAGGATGAGCGACACCTGCACCATTGACAGAGCGCCTCCGCCGTTTATCATTTTGCCGAGCTGCGGAGAAGCGGCGCTGAAGCCGTAGATCATGTCCTTCAGCAGAGTGAGTGCCGGTGTGTTCTGAACGAACAGGGCTATGGGAATTGCGGTGAGAATACTGACGGCCATAACGGTCTTTACCCCGACCCTGAGCACAGCCATGACAAGCAGTATGGCGGCGGGCAGGATGCAGACAGGGCTGACAGTAAATTCAGACTCAAACATTGCCCCTACATCCATTCCGCCCTCAGTCCCGGAAACGGCAAGTCCCGCAAGAGCGTATATTACACAGCTCAGGCAGAAGGGTATAAGCGCGGAACGAGTCATATTTCTGATATTTCCGTATATGTCCGTTTTTGTCTGAGAGCTGACGAACAGAACGCTTGATGACACAGGGGAGCTTCTGTTGCCCAGAACAGCGCCGGAGAGCACGGCGCCTCCCACCCAGAACAGGGGAATGTCCATGGACGAGGCAATACTCACGCAGATGACTCCCATAGTGGCCGCCGTGCAGTAGGCAGAGCCGGTCAGCATCGAGACCGCCGCCGTCAAAAGAAAGGTCATGAGGATCAGTATCCTCGGATATATAAGCTCGGAGGCATAGCACACGATGGCCGGTATACAGCCGGAGCTTCTCCAGATCGCAGTCAGCAGGCCGATAAGCATAAATGTTATCAGCATCGTCTTTATTTCCCGTGCCCCGCGGACGCACATTCCCGCCAGCGCTCGCGCGGAAAAGCCTTTAAGCGCCCCGTATACGATGAACAGCAGAAGTCCCGCCGCCAATGCGTACAGAACGGATATTCCCGCGGCTATGCAGCCTGTCAGGACACATATAAAGACAATAAGTACAGCGGCTTCCATAGATGTCTCCCTGCCTGAAATAGAGCTTTTCGGGAAAATGATCCCTTAACATAATTTACGAATGGGAATTTTACGCCCGGATACATCCTGTGTCAAGTCCATTTTCTCCCGGTATCCGCTCTTGCCGCATTATGCGGTATCTTCATATAATTTACCAAAAACAGCTTGAAAAAGAGCATAAAATGTATTAATCTTAATATATGTATGTTGGTTTAATGCAGTATGCTTATCATGCGGCTGAAAACGACTATTTATTTTTTGGAGGTATGATCATGACCGATACCCGTTCAGTATCACTGAAAAGTGAAGCGATCATGAAAAAGAAGAAAAAGCTCAATCTGGCAATGAATATTCTCATTGCTTTTCTGGGCGTGACGAGCCTTTATGAAAAGTTCTTCCTCATCGACGGCATTATCGCCTTCCGCGCTTTTACCGTTGACGGAAATCTTTTCACGACCATCGTCACCATCATCGCTGTTATTTACGGTATCCGTTCTCTGGGTACGGACAAGGAGACAGACAGCCGTGTGCTCTTCTTTCTTGAGCTTTGCGCCGCCGTCACCGAGGCCGTCATATTCATAGTCGTCATGATAGGCTACCTTCCCTTCTTCCCCGACACTCCCAAGATCACACCCTATCATATGTTCTGCCTCCATGTGGCAATTCCCGTGCTCACTGTGGTCCGCTTTATTTTCTTTGAGCGTCCCCTCGGTATCATGAAGCCCGCAAAGCTCCTTATAGGTGCTATACCCATAGGGGTGTACGGCATATTCGTGGTCACTGCCATCAAGCTGGGCATCCTTCCCGTTGCCTTTGTGCCCTACTCTTTCCTGGACTTTGAGAGCAACTTCCTGTGGTACTTCCTTTTTGCTCTGTTGGCCATCCCCTCATTCGGGTATCTCTGGGCATGGACATTCTACCGGCTCAATCTCAGGGCATCTGTCCTGTGGTACAAGAAGACCGAGCTTGAGGCATTAGAGAAGCAGAGGATCCATGCTCTCTCCCGCTTTGATGTGGTCAATTCCACTATCCTTATCGTGTTCATCATGCTGGCGCTGTTCGTTCTCACCTTCTCTCTCATGACCACCTCCAATACCTCCACCACCATTCAGCATGAGCTTCTCAGCGCCGTGTCCTACCTAAAGCTTGCCAACTATGACAGGGCTCTGGGCGAAGGAGAATGGCGTATTGAGGACGGAATACTGTATAAAGGTGATATGCTGGTAAGCAGCGGCCCGTGGGACTACGACTATGAAGCTAAGGATTTTTCCTTCTTTAACTCCACCATCTTTATAAAGGCATCTGACATGACGCCGGAAGCTGCCCAATACTACGAGGATAATGACTATGTCGCCGTAAAACACATCACCGGTGTAGGCGGCCCTGCTCCTGAGTGCGGTGATATACTGAACCCGGAAATCGTTGACGGTGTGTATGCCGATCCGGATCATGTCTGGTATGAGCAGGTCAAGGTCAAGCGAGCGCTGTCCGCGGCAGAGAAGCCCTACGCCGAGCAGGTCAGAAACGCCACTGAGAGCTACTACCACTTCTGCATGACCTTCGGCGCCACAATGGATGACGACGGCGTTGGCCTCATTGAGATGTACATACCCGCCGCTCAGATAATCCAGCAGGCCAAAAACGCCGAATTAAACGGTGACATTACCATGGCTGTCATCATTATGGTCACATTCTCTGTGCTTTACATCATCTCACGCCAGTGGATCAGGTCTCTGGAAAAGTCCGTTGAATTTCTCAAGGTCATGGCCAGGGGCGGCATACCGGAGGAGCCGCTGGATCTTGGCAAGGGCATCCGTATCCTGGGTCTGACAAAGGAGCTGAACCAGATACGCGACGATAAAATACGGCAGTCCGGCAAATAGCGGCCGGACTGCAGCTCTAAAGCGTATAATGAAGGTTCTGTCATAAATATTGAGGCAAGCCGAGCGGCGCCCGATATTTACGACAGAACTATTTTATTTGCGCGAGGGTGTTTTGTTTTTTATAAAGACTTTATAAATTCTCGATACGGGCCAGAGCCCTTGCCAGCTTTGTGAGATCCTTCACGGTGGTCTTGCCGTCCTTATCGCAGTCAGCGGCGGCCTCCTGAACAGAGCTCAGGCCGGCTATTCCCGCCATTCTTCTGGACAGCAGAGTGATGTCCTTGGGGTCTATGCGTTCATCGCAGTTGCAGTCGCCTCTCAGCACGGCAACCACCCGAACAGCGCCGCCGTCCTCCGCTTCGGCTATGGGGTATACACCCTCCGCCTTTTTCAGTACGCGGGTACTGCCCAGAGGGTCGGTATATGTGACGAAGAAGTTAAACTTTTCCGCTCCGTCGATAGGCTCTACGATAAGCTCGGCCTGTCCGCTCGTCCCGTTTCTGCCCAGAGAGACGGCGGCTTTCGTGACACCCGCATCGTTTATCTCGCTGTTTGTCAGGCTCAGAGTCACATCGCCGTTATCTATCGTCGTCTGCCAGAGTGCCTTTAATATGACATCCTCTGTCAGTGTGACCGTATTTCCCTCAGAGATAAGCTCTGCCCTGTTATACCATCCGGCGAACACCGCTCCCTCCTTCTCGGGCACGGGCAGATCGGTGTACTTTTCGCC
>JAZUJF010000027.1:0-5923 GCA_045642585.1 Candidatus Limivicinus sp. | reverse complement strand
CCTCGCTGGGGATGGCGTTGTATGCAGCGCCGCCCTGGATCATGCCGATGGAGACAACAACGGGCTCGCAGCCGTTGAACTCGCGGGCTACGATCGCCTCGAGGCCGAGGACGATGTGAGCGGCGATGTTCACAGGGCAGATGCCCTTCTCGGGAGTGGAGCCGTGGCAGCCGATACCCTTGACCTTGATGATGAATCTGTCGAAGAACGCCATCACAGGGCCGGGAGTGGCAATAATGGTTCCTGCGGGGATGTCCTTTGCAATGATGGTACCGATATGGTTGCCGAACACTGCGTCAACACCCTTCATTGCACCGTTCTCCACCATGACCTGTGCTCCCTTGGACTGCTCTTCTGCGGTCTGGAACAGCAGGCGGACTTCGCCCTTGAGCTCGTCCTTATGCTCGTTGAGGACCTTTGCGGCGCCCAGGAGCATTGTGGTGTGGGTGTCATGGCCGCAGGCGTGCATGCAGCCGGGGTGCTTGGACATATAGTCGACACCGGTGTCCTCCTGAATGGGGAGAGCGTCCATGTCGGCACGAAGAGCGACTACCTTACCGGGCTTGCCGGCATTGATGGTAGCAATAATGCTGGAGTCTTTCTCGGAGAGAACATAAGGAATACCGTACTCATCGAGCTTGGCAAGAACATATGCTCTGGTCTCGGGAAGGTCGAACTTCAGTTCAGGAATCTGATGGAGCTCACGGCGCATAGCCACGAGGTACTCCTGAAGGTCTTTACATTCTTTCCAAAACATTATAATAACCTCTTTAGAAATTAAATCAAGCTTTTAAGGGGAAATTATGCCTTTTTCTTCTCTGCAACGTAGAAGGCACGGGCAACAAGAACAGTGCCGAACACGGAGAGAACGATGGTGATCCATGCAGGAACGGTTCCGATCAGCTTGCACACTACGGGGATCAGAGCGCCGAAGATAGCGACCTTGGGCTTCTTGATAGCCAGATTGCCGAAGGTTGCACCGAAGATAGCGGCGGATGCAAAGCTCTTCAAACCGGTGTTAATGGCCTCGGGCAGGATAGCGACGATAGCCGAACCGACAAAGGCAGCCGCGGTAGTAGCGATCAGGTTAGTGATGATGGAGCCGCAGATCGCCATGGTGGAGACGACCTCAGCCTGAATGGTGCCTGTCTCGCTCTCAGTGACATCAAGGGCCAGAGAAGCGCAGGGAACACGCATATTGCCGATGTTGCCGGAGAGGAAGGACAGGTATGTACCGGACATACCCAGAGAGGCATAGTAGGAAACAGGCTCAACCACATAGAAGGCACCGAAAGCAATAACGGTGAGACCCCATGCGGAGAGGACCAGGTCTACGGGAGGCCAGCAGTCAAACTTGCTGCACAGATAGAGAACAGGGAAGAAAGCCGTGATAGCGGCAAGGATATTGGTGGGAGAGCCGATCTTAATGCAGCTCTTCTTCCATTTATTCATGTAATTAGCATTATCCATTGTTGTTCTCCTTTCCCTATTATACAAGCAGTGCGGCTGCAATACCGATGATCATTGCAATACCGAGGGAGTACTCAGCCAGCTTGGGGTGTTTGGGGGTGACCCACAGGCCGAGAGCCATCATGGAAGCAGCACCGGCAATAACAGCGACCAGATTGCCGACACTTACCTCGGGACCGCCGTTGAAGAAGCCCTTGGTGATGATGGAGTTGGTATTCAGGTAACCGAAAATACCGATGGAGCAAGCAGCGCTCATTGCGCCCAGCCATGCAGAGTCGCCGCCGGACATCTTGTCGCGGAGCTTCTCAAGTGCGGGAGTGGCAACGCCGGTGAACAGCAGCCAGCCGGCGCCGTTGAGAGCCATTGCGAACCAGGAAACGGCCAGAACGGTCAGGGTGTAGCCCTCGCCGCCGAGGGTAACGCCTGCGGCAGTTGCGCCGTTGGTAGCGGCAGCGAGCTCAGTGGGAGCGGCGCCGATGATAGAAAGACGCAGCCAGGACATCGGTCCGCCGATCGCGGACATCAGACCGACCATAACGATGAAAACGCCGAGTGCGGGGCCGATTGCGGAAACAAGACCGACTCTGAAAGCCTTCTTGGGGATCTCCGGATTGATGTTGCACTCTACGGTAGCTTTCTTAGCAGCGCGCATGAACAGGACAGCCTGCAGTGCAGCGATGATAACGGTAAAGCTACAAAGTACCCACATAATCGGAAGATTAGAGATCTGCAAATAATCCATAAATATCTCCCTTCAAAAATATAGAGCTGTGTCCCTTCTGCATCCCTCCTCCGGCCCCCTACCTTCGGTCGATGCAAAAACGACACACTCAAATGTGCTCTGCACACTTGATTCAAACTAAATGCCCATGCCCTCCAACGCGCCCCACATTAAATGAAAGCTTAGTGCGCATGGGGATTTTTTCTCATCCGTTCCGGTTGCCGCGAAAGCGGCGAGGAACGGGAGATCATTATAATCATTACTATGGAAGCGCAGCTTTCATAGTAATGCCCGGAAAAACACCTCTCCGGAAGTATGTGTTTACACTCAGTTCACAATTCCACATGGCTTATATTACCATATGCCTATGGTCATTATCAACTCCAATTATGATCATTATGATAAAAAATTAGCATTTTTGTAATATTGTCCATAATCGGCAATGCAAAATTGTTGAAAAAGCCTATACGGTTATTAGTGTTATGTTAACCGAAATCATTATCACCTCAGCTCAGTCTGATCTCCCTGGCTCGCTCGGTATTGAATTCGGTGTCCATATCGTAAATATTGAAGTGGGTGAAATCTCTGAGGGTGCGTCCCTCCAGCTCATAGGTGCGGATGAACTTGTTTCCCTGCAGATTAGACCAGTGCTCCACATCCCATGTGAGATAGCCGTCGTCATCGGTGACTTTGCCGCTGAGCACAAAGTCCACCTGCCGTCCGGCCTTCATTGCGTCGATAAGCGCCTTTCTGTCCATTTCCGTTTCGGTTTTGTTCACGGTGTCAAATACTTTCATGTTCTTCTCCTTTTACATTTTAATAATATTGTTCATTGATCTTTTATCTCTTCACCGGGATGGACTATTTTGTGTATCCACTCCTGCTTTATCTCCCAGATATTCCCGCATACATTAAATATCGTCCAGTTGTCTATGGTAAATACTCTCTTCCAGCTCTCCCTTATTTTCTCGGCCTCGCCCGGGAACATACCGCCGTATTTGCCGCGGTACAGGTCATAGCTGCTGGAAACGCCCAGCTCCTTCAGATGGCGGAAGTATTCTTTTCTGTCCTCCTCATTTTCCGGCAGATACATTCTGTTCAGCACATAGTCCCATTTTTCCTCGTCAAAATAGATTACTCGGGACTTCGGTACATCCAGCACATACACCACCGTCCCCTCAATGGGCCGCAGGCAGTTTTCCTCGCTGATGGAGCACCAGATGGACGCCTCAACATCATCGGGTCTCGGCACACGCTTCTCGGCCTCACGGGTAAACCATGAGTAGCTTTCCATATAATGCTCGGCCATATCTCCGAAATGGAGCCGGACATAGATACTGCGATTGATTATTCTTCCGGTGCGCTGAAGCTCGAGAAGGGTCTTGTCATTCTGCCGTGTATACAGGCGCACAGTTTCTTCCATATTTCACTCCCCCATCGCCTGTCTCAGGTATGGATTTACAGCTCTCTCGGTGTCAAGGTCGCTGGCATTCATATGTCCGGGGAATACTCTTGGGTTGCCGGACAGCCCGCCCAGTCTCCTGAGTGAGTCGAAAATATCCTTTTCGCTGCCTCCGGGGAGGTCTGTTCTGCCCATGTTGGAGGCAAAGAGGGTATCTCCGCAGATAAGGGCGTCTCCGGTCAGCAGTGAAACGCTTCCTCCGCTGTGGCCGGGTGTGGCCATGACCTTTATCTCCGTTTCTCCCAGAGAGATGACATCTCCCTCGTCGTAGTCCAGCGTTTCACCGGCAGGCGGGAAGAAGCGGCGTACCTTTTTGTCCTCACTGTCCATTATATCACGGTGATTGAGGTACACCGGCACATACGGGAACAACGGGCGCAGGTGCTTCAGAGCGCCGATATGGTCATAGTGTCCGTGGGTCAGCAAAATCGCCCGGAGGGAACAGCCGGTCTCGGCTATGGCGTCCACGATCTTCTTTGCGTCTCCGCCCGGGTCAACCACCGCGCAGAGCTTATCCGCCTCGCTGCATATGATGTAACAGTTGGTCGAGTCATACAGGACAGGAACAGTAATGATCTTCATCCGGTCACTCCTTTCCGCTTTATGAGTTCATTATAACACTTCATTTTGTAAAATGCGAGAGGTATTGTTACTTTTTTCACCTTTTTTACTGTTTTTCAACACTATTTACGGCGAGTACAACAGGCAGTAGCTTTTTCAGGAATTTTATGGTAAAATACCCATATTGATATATGCCAAAGGATGAAGTATAACATGGATGATCTGAGCTCGGACAAAAGAATATACACCATGGCAGAGGAAAAGCCCCCGAAAGCTGTTCTGAAAATGGGTCTGCCGGTGGTCATGGGAATGCTGTTCATGGTGCTGTATAATCTGGTGGACACATTTTTCGTAGGTCTTCTGCACGATGACTGTCAGCTTGCCGCCACAAATCTGGCCTACCCCATGATGATGATAGTTGTGGCCATAGCCGGGATCGTCGGAAACGGCGGTGCCTCATATATCGCCAGATGTATCGGAGAGGGGCGCATCGATGAGGCTGAACGCACCCTCACCATCGGCTTTGAGCTGATCGTCATCGGCAGCGTTGTTATCACCGTTCCGGGGCTTATCTTCCTTGACCCCATAGTGACCCTGCTGGGCGCGAAAGAGGCCACCTTTTCCTATACCCGTGAATACTGCCTGGTGATGGTACTGGGCTCTGTCTTTACCATGTCCAACTATGCGGTGGGTCAGCTTCTGAGGAGCGAGGGCTCCACCTTCTATTCCATGGTGGGAATGGTGGCGGGCACCGTAGCCAATATCATCCTTGACCCTATATTCATCTTCACCTTCGGAATGGAGATAAAGGGCGCGGCTATCGCCACCGTACTGGGAAATGCCATCGGCACCGGTGTTTTCCTGTGGTACTACGCCAGGAGGAAGACTATTCTGACTCCCTCCGTCCATATGCTCCGGCTGGAGGGGCGGATAATAAGGGAGATAATGGCGGTGGGTATTCCCCACACCTTTGAGGCCTTCTTCTCCACGGCCGCCATGATAGTCAACAACAATCTTGCCGCGGCCTACGGGGAGCTGTCTGTTGCGGCAATGGGCATCGCAAACAAGGTGATGAGCTTCGGCCAGTATGTGTATCAGGGCATGGCCGCCGGCTGTCAGCCTCTCATGGGCTTCAACTACGGGGCAAAGAATTTTCCCCGCCTTCGCAGACTTATTATATCCGGCGCCTGGGTAACAACGGCCATAGAGCTCGGAATAATGGCAGTCTACGGCATTTTCGCCCCGACCCTCATCGGAATATTCTCCCAGACCCCGGAGGTCATCCGCATAGGAACCCAGACTCTGCGGGCATTCATGCTGATGCTGCCTTTTGTGGGTACGACCTCCATCGTGCGAAATACCTTCAACGCCATCGGAAAACCCCTGTTCTCCTTCGGCATCACCTTTGTGCGCCAGCTGCTCCTTTACATCCCGTTTCTGCTGGTCTTCAACCGTCTCTGGGGATATACCGGCCTTATCCACGCTCAGCCCGCGGAGGAGCTTATCTGCATGGTTCTGTCCCTTATCGTGCTTCTGGGTTACCTGAAAAAAGCCGAGATCAGCGAATATGTAGGTTTGTCAATGATGCGTTACAAAATTAAAGAATGAAGGAGGAGCCGGAGGCGACGAGTTCATTCTTTAATTTTGGGCCGGGAAATCAAGGTGTGCCGAATGAAGAAAGAACCTGTTTGGGTGAGCGCCAGTTCAGA
>JAZUJF010000026.1:0-3973 GCA_045642585.1 Candidatus Limivicinus sp. | reverse complement strand
AACCGCAAGCGCTTCTCGCTGCGGCTCGGTCACCTCGCGGCTCTGGACTGCCCCCGGCAGTCCATTCACTACCGCTCGGCCGCTTCGCTACCCTTCCCCTTCTGCGGAAGGGGAAGGCAAATTGTACCGTTGAAGAGCAACTTTCATAGTAAACATAGTACATTATCCGACATTTTTAACGGGAGACCTCATCCGTCACGGGCGGACGATGTTATATTGTGCAGATCGTACCTTTTCGGTCGCCGCCCGTGCCGGATGAGGTCCTGCGCCCGCAGGCGCGTTTTTAAACATACTGCAATGTCCGATGTTTTTTCAGGGGAAAACCTCATCCACCGCAAGCGGTCCCCCTTCCCCTTCTCCGGAAGGGGAAGGCAGGTAAACCGCAAGCGCTTCTCGCTGCGGCTCGGTCACCTCGCGGCTCTGGACTGCCCCCGGCAGTCCATTCACTACCGCTCGGCCGCCAAATTGTACCGTTGAAGAGTAGCTTTCATAGTAAACATAGTACATTATCCGACATTTTTCAGGGGATAACCTCATCCACCGCAAGCGGTCCCCCTTCCCCTTCTTCGGAAGGGGAAGGCATATAGGACTGCGGAAGGGGAAGGCATATAGGACTGCGGAAGGGGAAGGCGAATTGCACTGTTGAAGCGGAGCTTTCATTGTAAACCCTGAATAATATATATTGACAAGCGGATGCGGAGTGAGTATAGTTTAATCAGTAACATATATAGCCTTCCGTACCACCGGGTGCGGGGAGAAAGGTGTCCGGGATCTACCGTAGGTACGGCATGACGCAGTCATGTTATAAGGCAGATCCGGGATGCCTTTGTTTGTTATTCAGTATTAAACAGGAGGATAGCTTATGATAATCAAACCCTTTGCCGTTGAAGAATGGATGAATGCCTGGGAGGAGGGCGCACGATATAATATCGCAGAAACCTGTGTAGACTCTATCAGCATGAATACGCTCTTCGAGCTGACAGGTGAAAACAGGGAGAATTTTCTGACCCGCCTTTGCCAACGCCGCCTGAGCTACGGCGATATTGAGGGTCTGCCGGAATTCAGACAGGGCATCTGCACTCTTTACCGCACGATGAGCAATGAAAATATCGTGCCCACCCACGGCGCCGCCGGAGCCAATCATCATGTGTTTTATTCCCTGATCTCTCCGGGAGATAGCGTAGTGAGCATCATGCCCACCTATCAGCAGCTCTATTCCATTCCGGAATCCTATGGCGCGGATGTGAAGATCCTGCAGCTGCACAGGGACAATGACTACCTGCCTGACATGGAGGCTCTGCGCCGTCTTGTGACCCCGGATACCAGAATGATCTGCATCAATAACCCCAACAATCCCACCGGCGCACTGATGCCGGAGGAAATGCTTCTGGAGATCATTGAGATCGCCCGAAGCGTCGGCGCATGGGTACTTTGCGATGAGGTTTACCGCCATCTGTCACAGGAGGACGGCTGGTGCCCCTCCGTTGCCGACCTGTACGGGAAGGGCATTTCCGTGGGCAGTATGTCCAAGGTGTTCTCCATGGCGGGGCTGCGGCTGGGCTGGATCGCCACCCATGATACGGATGCGATCAGGAGTATTATGTCTCACCGGGATTATGATCTGGTGAGCTGCGGCGTCTTCGATGAGATGCTGGCGGCTCTTGCGCTGAAGCACAGCGACAGACTGCTGGAACGCAGCCGGAAGATCGTCCGGGAAAATCTGCGGATACTGGATGACTGGGTCAATAACGAGCCCCATGTCAGCTATGTGAAGCCGAAAGCGGGAACCACAGCGCTGGTGTATTATGATCTGGACATTCCCTCCTATGAGTTCTGCGAGGAAATGTACCGCGAAACGGGAGCGTTTGTGACTCCCGGCGACTGCTTTGAGATACCCCACAGTATGCGCATCGGCTATGCCTACGGCAAACAGGATCTGATCGACGGCCTCAGGGCCATCAGCGAGTTCATTGCCATGAAAACGAGATAAGGAGAACGACCATGCCTGAGTTAAGTGCGCGGGTAGGGATCTTTACCGATTCCGTTATCCGCAGAATGACACGCATCAGCGATGAATACGGCGCAATCAACCTCTCTCAGGGCTTCCCTGATTATGACCCGCCGAAGGAAATGCTGGAGGCACTGGCAAAGACCGCCTGCACCGGGCCTCACCAGTATTCCATCACCTTCGGAGCACGAAAATTCCGGGAAGCGCTGGCAAAAAAGGTGTCAAGGACCATGGGCAGGACTATCGATCCCGAGACCGAGCTATGCGTCACCTGCGGCGCCACGGAGGCCATGATGGCCGCCATGATGACGGTCTGCAACCCCGGCGACAAGGTGATAGTATTCTCTCCCTTTTATGAAAACTACGCCACAGACGCTATTATGTCCGGCGCGGACCCGATCTATATCCCGCTGGTGCCGCCGGAATACTGTTTTGACCTGAGCCTCATCGAGGATGGCTTCCGCCGGGGAGCAAAGGCTATCATTATCTGCAATCCCTCCAACCCCTGCGGCAAGGTGTTTACCAGAGAGGAGCTGACCGCCATCGGAGAGCTGGCTCAAAGGTACGATGCGTTCGTTGTGACGGATGAGGTATATGAGCATATGGTGTACGCGCCCAATGTTCACACGGCGATCGCCTCGCTGCCGGGAATGTTTGAGCGCACCATCACCTGCAATTCCCTTTCAAAGACCTATTCCGTTACCGGCTGGCGGCTGGGCTATTTATGCGGCCCGGAGCCGGTGGTCGAGGCGGCCAAAAAGGTACATGATTTCCTGACGATCGGTGCGGCGGCACCCCTGCAGGAGGCGGCGACAGTGGGACTGGAATTCCCGGAGAGCTATTATGAGGAGCTTCTGGCTCTCTATACGAAGAAACGGAATTACTTCCTCGCCGGTCTTGACAGGATCGGGCTTAAGCATAACATCCCGCAGGGAACATATTTTGTCATGGCGGACATTCAGGAGCTCCTGGATCTTCCGCAGTTTGAGGGCTATACCGATCTGCAATTCTGCGAATGGATGATCCGGGAGATCGGTGTGGCGGCGGTGCCGGGCTCCAGCTTCTTCCGGGAGCCGGTGAACAATCTGATCCGCCTGCACTTTGCCCGGCAGGAGGCGACCCTTGATGAGGCTCTGCGCCGTCTGGAGAAAATGGCAGACCTGCTTAAACGATGATCGGGGCAGTACCGTCCGGGATAAAACGGGATGAATTTTTCGCTTTTTTCGCTTTTTTCGGGTTTACTGTGGATTTTCGGAGCCGGTATTGACGGGCTTCGACCGATATGCTATACTATACGGCAATTTATGTCGGGAGATCACAGCCTGACATGATATTTCAAAAGGAGATGTATATCCGAATTATGGATGACGGCAGTCGATTGCCCTGGATATTTGCAGTAATACTGCTATTTGCCGCAATGTTTTTCGCCGTTACGGAAACGGCTGTTTCCGCCTGCTCAAAGACACATATAAGGGCTCTGGCGGAGCACGGGGACAGACGCGCCATTACGGCGCTGAAGGTCTTGGATAATTTCGATATGGCCATAAGCACCCTGCTCATATGCACAAATATCGTGCATATCGCTACGGCCTCAATAGTCACCGTGGCAGTTACCAGACGCTGGGGGCTGGGCGCGGTGTCCGTAAGCACCCTCATCACCACTATCGTCATATTCTTCGCCGGTGAGGCCCTGCCGAAGAGCGTGGCAAAGAAATACTGCGACACTCTGGCAATGCGCGTGTGCGGAATACTGGGCTTTCTCATGAAGGTGTTCTCCCCTCTGTCGGGAGCGCTCAGCCGCTTTGGCAAGAGGGCATCCGTAATTGCCGGTGTTGACGGCGGACAGGTATCTGTGACGGAGGATGAGCTCTATGACATCATAGAGGATATGACCGAGGAGGGTTCCCTCAATGAGGAGCAGGGAGACCTTATCTCCTCCGCACTCCAGTTCGGCGATGTTACGGT
>JAZUJF010000025.1:0-6980 GCA_045642585.1 Candidatus Limivicinus sp. | reverse complement strand
AAAGCAAAAAACTTCGGCATTTCTATGGAAGGCATCCGAGCAGCGGAGGAAGGATTCGAACCCTCGGCGCATGGCTGCGCCGCGCTGATTGTATTTTTTGTGAGGCTTCGAATCCCTTTTCAGTCTGTAAAAAAAAACCTCCCACGGCAAGAGCCGTGAGAGTTTTTTCAGCAGCGGAGGAAGGATTCGAACCCTCACAAACGGAGTCAGAGTCCGGTGTGCTACCTTTACACAACTCCGCTAAGCACGATGGTTATTATACATCCTTTTCCTGATTTGTCAATAGGGATTTATCCTTTTTTCTCAATTTTTAAAACGGCAAAAACACCTCCTGCGACAGTGCATCACAGGAGGTGTTAACATCAGTATGCTGCGTTCTCCTGTGTTCCGGCCGCTTCTTCTCTCTCCATTTCCAGCGCAAGCTTCACAATCCGGCTCGTACCCAGCCTGTCGGCGCCCAGTGTCACAAACTCCTCCGCATCGGAAATGCTGGATATACCGCCGGAGGCCTTTACCTTCACATACTCAGGGCAGTTCTCACGCATCAGCTTCACATCGGCGAAGGTGGCACCGCCCTTGGAGAAGCCTGTGGAGGTCTTGATATAGTCTGCACCGCAGTCGCTGACAATATGGCACAGATGCACCTTCTCCTCGTCTGTGAGCAGACAGCACTCAATGATGACCTTCAGGATATGGCCTCTGGTTGCCTCCCGCACCGAGCGGATGTCATTTGCCACATCCACCCAGCAGTTGTCCTTGACCATAGAGAGATTGATGACCATATCTATCTCGTCGGCTCCGTTGGCGATGGCATCCTTAGCCTCAAATACCTTTGCGGCGGTAGTCATATACCCGTTGGGGAAGCCGATAACGGTGCAGAGCTTCAGATCATCCCCCACATAGCGCTTTGCCCCGGCAACATGGCAGGGCGGAATACATACACTTGCGCAGTTATACTTCATGGCCTGATCGCAGAGAGTTTTAATCTCCCCTGCTGTGCAGTCCACCCGGAGCAGGGTATGGTCACACTTGTTCAGTATATCGTTTATATCCATTTGATTTTCCCCTTTCAATATTTGAAACCATTATAGCATACTTTACGGACAATTTGAATAGCCTGTACAGAGGTGATATGAGTATGGGCAAAACTCAAACAAAAATGACGCGAAAGAAAGCATTGATAATTGTCCTGGCAGGTATGGTGCTTATTCTCGGACTGATTTTCATTCGGAAGGCATCAACGCCGGTGAAAGAGCCCGATCTGACCACGACCCAGGGCAGAGCCGAATTCCTCCGTGAGATGGGTTGGGAGATCAATACCGCAACCGAGACATACCGCAGTGTGACCGTTCCCACAGAGCTGACAGGAATAATGAAACAGTACAACCGGATGCAGCAGACTCAGGGCTACGATCTGAGCGAGCATTTAGGTGAGAAGTGCGATCAGTATACCTATGTTCTGACAAATTACTCGGAGGCCGAGGGCACAGTTCTTGTGACCATGTACATCCGTGACGGAAAGATCATCGCCGGAGACATTCACACCACTGCCGCGAACGGATTCATGCACGCTCTGCGCAGAAACGATGTAAACAAAGACTGACCTGATCCGATCAATACCGTAAACCGCAGGCAAAAGGCGGTGCACCATAGGGATTTATCGGTTTTGATCCGCCCTTTTCCGCTCATACTTCACAAAAAACTTCGGAAATCCGTAAGGATTCCCGGAGTTTTGTTGCCTCGTCTGATTGAAAAATTGCTGGCTCAAAACTGCTTCGCATCTCAAAAGAGCAGAATTTTTCTCAAGACGAGAAAAGCTTTCGCAGGAATACTTTGTGTATTTCAAGAAAGCCTTCCGATGGATTGGGGAAAATTATGCCTTTTGAGACGACAAATCCCTATGGCGTACCGCCTAAGTCTGCGGTTTTATCATTATAGAAGGATAACTCCTGCATCGCCGCAGATCTTCTCGGTCTGCTCGTCCCAGATGGACGCCTGTACCTCGCCGATGTGTGCCTTTCCCAGAAGCAGCATTGACAGCCGGGACTGGCCGATACCTCCGCCGATGGTCAGGGGCAGCTCGCCGTTGAGCAGCGCCTTGTGGTAGGGCAGCTGACGCCGTGAATCGCAGCCTGCCAGCCGGAGCTGACGGTCCATTGCGGCAGGGTCAACTCTGATGCCCATGGAAGATATCTCCATAGCGCAGCCGAGCACATCATCCCAGAACAGAATATCTCCGTTGAGACTCCAGTCATCGTAGTCGGGAGCGCGGCCGTCATGGGGCTTTCCTGACCTGAGAGCGCCGCCGATACCGATAATGAACACTGTGCCGTGTTCCTTCGTATAGGCATTCTCACGCTGTTTTGAGGTCATTCCGGGATACATATCCTCAAGCTCCTGAGAGGTGATAAATGAGACCCTGCGGTTGAGCTTGGGCATATCCGCAAGCTGGGGATAGATGGCCTGCAGAGTGTTCTGCGTGTCGCAGATAGCTTCAACAATATCCATGACAGTGAGCTTCAGGTAATCAACATTCCTGTTTTCGGGGAGGATGACCTTCTCCCAGTCCCACTGATCCACATAAACGGAGTGGAGGTTGTCCAGCTCATCCTCGTCGCGGCGGATAGCGTTCATGTCGGTGTATATGCCCTTGCCGGGATAGAAGCCGTATCTTTTAAGAGCCAGTCTCTTCCATTTCGCCAGAGACTGAACCACCTCCGCACGATGGTCCGAGCGGAGAATATCAAAAGAGACGGGGCGCTCATATCCGTTCAGATTATCGTTGAGGCCCGAGGTCTCATCCACGAACAGAGGCGCAGAGACGCGGTACAGATCCAGCCTTGCGCCCAGATTATCCTCAAACAGCCTCTTCAAAAGACATATGGCCTTCTGCGTATCATATATTGAAAGGCGGCTTTTGTATTTTTCGGGAATAGTTGTAATCACGAAAGTTTACCTCTGATAGATTAGATTTTATCTGTCATTACCTGAACGATCTTCAGATAATACTGCTCGGCATCCCGCCTGAAATTTTTTTCTATCCTTTTAGCCTGTTCTTCGCCCTCACAAAGAAAGCTGAGATTAATGAGCTCTCCTTTTCCGTCCGACATCGACAGGCTGACAGTGCAGCCGTTATTGTCTGAACTGTGGCTGGCCCTGATCATGGCGGCTCTGCGAAGTCGCTCCTCCACGGGGGCGAGCAGCTTCACGGCCTTTTTGCGCACGGAGTAGGGCAGACTGCTCTCCACCGCATCGGAGTTTCGTTTTCCCTTGTCGGTAATGATGTAGCCTTCCTCATTCTGCCGGACATGGCCCGAGGCCACAAGCTCCGCAAGGCAGTCGGAATAGTCAAAATATCCCACCCCGTCATCACACTGGCAGAGCCTTGCAAGAGTGTCCGGATCGACGGTACCGGAGAGTCTGCGCAGGATAAACAGGATAAGCAGCTTTATATCCAGTTTCTCATGAATAAATCCGAAGCGTTCTTCCATTGGCTCTCCTCTTTTCCGTGATGATCTTTAACTTATTTATTATACTCTACGAAGCTGTTTATTTTCAAGCATGAATTGCACATATGAGCTCCCCACGCATAGAATGTAATGAAGTTTCTTCAAATCCGGCAACAGGAGGTATATCTATGGCCGACAGAGTTGTCCCCGGGCCTGTTGAAAGCTCGGCATGTATTCGGGAAGCCGTATGCATTAATACCAGAAAGATCTTTGACAGCTGCAGAGATAAGGACTGTGTGGATGATCTGCGGGTATTTCCCACTGTGTCCTCCCAGTCATACATAGAAAACGCGCTGAGTATTCGCCCGAAAACAGCCGAGCTTCTCTATGTTGATGTCAGCGTTGAGCCTGTCAGCTTCAACAGAGGCTACTATGCTGTGGACTGCACCTACTTCTACCGCATCACCGGAGAGACATTCCCCCAGTGCCATACCTGCACTGGTCTGTGCGTATTTGATAAGAGAGTCATGCTGTTCGGAAGCCTCGGCAGTGTTAAGAGCTACCGCTCCGACAGCCTTATTCCCGCGCACAGCATAGACGATCTGCCTATCGCTGTCGTTAATTCTGTGGATCCCATCTGCCTGAACTGCAAGCTTGTGGACTCAGAGTGTCTTTTGCCCACAGAGCTGGAGCAGAGGGCTATCCCTTCCGCTATCAGCGACGCATTCTCGGATCCGCTTCTTCTGACGGACACGGCCCGCAGATGGTTTGCCACCATAGGCCAGTTCAGCATTATAAGACTGGAGCGGGATACCCAGCTGCTGATCCCCGCATACGACTACTGTATACCCGACAAGGAATGTCCCGGCACTATCATCGAGGACGATCCCTGCACCCTTTTCAGCCGTATAGGATTCCCTGTGGAGGAGTTTTTCCCACCCGACAGCATCAGCGAGGGCGACGATTACAGAAGCCTGAGATAGTGTATACTATTAAATTCCCATGCGCAAAATGTGCGCCACCATAAAATGAAAGCGGATGGCGCATGGGAATTTTTTCGCATCCGTTTTGGTTGCCCCGTCAGGGGCGAGAAACGGGCGATCATTATGATCTTTACTGTGGAAGCGAAGCTTTCACCGTAATATGCTTGCAGCCTCCGACCGGCATCTGCCGCTGTCGGAGGCTGTTTTTTGTTCATTATTATTCTTTTGGTACAATATTGTCCTTATCCTTGAATATGTGCCTTGGGGGTATGACTCCCCTTACACATGAGGTGGGGTAGATATTGCTCTCACGGCATACAACGGTGCCCGGATTCAGGACGCTGTTACAGCCGACCTCCACATTATCTCCCAGTATTGCGCCGAATTTCTTCATACCTGTTTCGACGGGAGCACCGGGTATTTTTACCGCAACGGGAGTCTTATCGGATTTCACATTGCTTGTGATGGAGCCGGCACCCATATGCGCCTTATAGCCCAGCACCGAGTCACCTACATAGTTATAATGAGGGGTCTGGACATTGTCGAACAGAACAACATTTTTAAGCTCCACGGAGTTGCCCACAACGGCATTTTTCCCCACTATTGCGCTGCCGCGGATAAAGGCACAGTGGCGTATCTCGGCACCGTGGTCGATAATGCAGGGAGAGCCGATATAGGCCGAGGGAAATACAGTGGCATCCTTTGCGATCCACACTCCCTCGGAGGGATGATCGTATTCCTCCGGGGGCAGAGTGGGGCCGAGAGTGAGTATAAAGCTCTTTATCTCCGGCAGCACCTCCCAGGGATAGGTCCTGCCCTCAAAAAGCTTCGCGGCAATAGTCCTGTTCAGATCAAGAAGTTCCTTTATTTCTGTCATATTGATCACCATATCAGTGTGAAAGGTACTTTCGCACTATTTAACCTTTATAAGCTTTCCGGCCTTGTTCATGGCCTCGATTATCTCGTCAACCTTCTCCTCACAGAGTTTTTGAGTGGTGGCCTCCACCATTACGCGCAGCAGAGGCTCGGTCCCGCTCTTGCGCAGCACGACCCTGCCCTGATCGCCCAGATCATTTTCGACCCTGCGTACAGCCTCAACGACCTCTGTGCATGAGAGAGTGTCATCCTTGTCTGTGACGACCACATTTTTCAGCTTCTGAGGATACATCTTCATATCGGCAGCCAGCACGGACAGGGGCTGCTTCGTCTCGGTAATGGCCTCCATGACCTTGATGGCGGTGAGAAGTCCGTCACCGGTGTTGGCCAGTCTCCCGAATATGATATGGCCTGACTGCTCCCCGCCGATAACATGGCCGTTCTGACGCATATTCTCGGCCACATATTTATCGCCTACCGCAGTCTTTTCATAGCCTATTCCTATGGCATCCAGAGCTTTATACAGACCCATGTTGGACATGATGGTGGTGACTACCTTTGAGTCGCCCAGTCTGCCGGTGTCCTTCATAAACTTTGCGCACACATACATGATGTGATCTCCGTTAATGACATTGCCCTTCTCATCGACAGCAATGCATCGGTCAGCGTCTCCGTCAAAGGCAAATCCCACATCCAGACCGTTTTCCACCACGAACTTCTGCAGATTTCCGATATGAGTAGAGCCGCAGTCCACATTGATATTCAGTCCGTCGGGGCGGTTTGCTATCACATATGTATCGGCGCCGAGAGCATCGAAAACGCTCTTTGCCATCTGCCATGTGCTGCCGTTTGCGCAGTCCAGGCCGATCTTCCTGTGCTTGTAGGAACGGGTAGCCAGAGAGATGAGGTAGCCGATATAACGGTTGCGTCCGGCGGCATAGTCCTCGGTTCTGCCGATGCCGTCACGGGTCGCATAGGGCAGCTGCTCCCCGGAGTCAAGGAATGCCTCGATGCCCTCAAGGACTTCCTCCTCCATCTTCTCGCCGTCGCCGTTAATGAGCTTTATGCCGTTGTCGTGGTAGGGGTTATGGCTGGCAGAGATCATAATGCCGCAGTCGAAATCGTCGGCTCTGGCAATATATGACACGCTGGGGGTACTGGTAACATGGAGGAGATAGGCATCCGCGCCGGAGGCTGTCAGTCCCGCGCACAGTGCCGCCTCGAACATATAGCTGGAGCGGCGGGTGTCCTTGCCGATGACTACCTTCGCCTTGTGGTCTTTTCCGTAATACCAGCCCAGATAGCGGCCTATCTTAAAAGCGTGCTCAACATTCAGGTCGATATTTGCTTCCCCGCGGAAGCCGTCAGTTCCAAAGTATTTTCCCATATAAACTCCTAATCATAATACTGTTGTTAACTGTAGAAGCGCAGCTTTCATAGTTTAGGCAACACCGCATAATGCGTCAAGAGCAGATACCGAGAGAAAATGGGTTCTGATGACGGCACTTTTTTGCAGGAATACTTTGTGTATTGCAAGAAAAAGTGACTAAATAAGGGCACATTTTATCCGGTAGATGCCGCAGGCGTATTATGCGGCGGTGCCTTAATACTATAAAGGGCGTTTTGGAATGCTTTACTTTACAAGCCCCTTGTCTGTCTTCCTGACATGCTT
>JAZUJF010000024.1:0-3516 GCA_045642585.1 Candidatus Limivicinus sp. | reverse complement strand
GCATTATATCGCTGATGACCTTATTGATCTGGATCGTCACAGCGTCAGCCGCATCGGAGACGGCGATCTGAGAGGAGATATTTTTGAGAAAAGCCGATGCGCAGATCAGCAGCACAATACCGCCGGCTATGAGGCAGGCAGCATAAACGGTGATCGTTCTGCCCGGAGGCTTATCCTGTTTTCTTCCGGAATAGGAATAACTGGGTCGAAAGCGTATACGGCGATAAAAATACACGGAGTCACCCCCGTGTATTAATATGCTTTATTCAGCCAGCATAGCACTGACCGCCATCATAATACCAAGCTTGCCGGACTCGTAGGTCAGGCCGCCCTGCATATAGACGGTATAAGGCTCTCTAACCGGGCCGTCGGCGGAGAGCTCAATGGATGAGCCCTGAATGAATGAGCCTGCGGCCATGATAACGGGACAGTCATAGCCGGGCATAGGCCATGGCTCCGGCGTCACATAGGAGTCCACCGCAGCGCCCGCCTGAATACCGGCGCAGAAGCGGCGCATATTCTTCTCGGAGCCCAGATCGATCATCTCAATAATATCCGAGCGCAGCTCGTCAACCGCGGGAGAACAGTGAATACCCATTTCATCCATCATTGCCGCGCAGAAGCAGGAGGTTTTGAGAGCCTGAGCCACAATATGGGGCGCCATAAAAAGTCCCTGAAACAGCAGCCTGTTATTGCCGAGAGTGGAGCCGCATTCCCCGCCTATACCGGGTGTTGTCATACGCATGGCGGCGCGCTCCACAAGCTCCTGCCTGCCCGCAATATAGCCTCCGGTGGGTGCGATGCCTCCGCCGGGATTTTTTATAAGAGAGCCTGCTATTATATCTGCGCCAACATTGGTGGGCTCGATAATATCGGTAAATTCGCCGTAGCAGTTATCCACCATGATGTTGATTTCGGGATCGACGCTCTTGACCGTCTCACATATTTTACCGATCTCCGCCACCGTGAGAGCCCTGCGTATTCCGTATCCCCGGGAGCGCTGGATCATTACGGCGGTAACCGAGGGCTCGGCGCAGGCCCTGGCGATAGCTTCAAAATCCGGGCCGCCGTCAGGGGAAAGGTCTACCTGCGCATAGTTCACGCCGTAGAATTTCAGCGAGCCGTGGCAGTCGCCGGTAATGCCGATGGCATTTCTCAGAGTGTCATAGGGTGTGCCGGTGACGGCGAGGATGGTGTCGCCGGGCTTCACAAGAGAGAACATGGCACAGGTCAGGGCGTGAGTTCCGTTCACAAAGCCTATGCGTACAATGGCATCTTCGGTGCCGAAGATCCGGGCGTATATTTTATCCAGAGTCTCCCTCCCCAGATCGTCATATCCGTAGCCGGTAGTCCCGGCAAAGCAGGCCTCGGACACACGGTTATCCTGAAACGCCTCCATGACCTTCCGTGTGTTGATTTCGGCGACTTTATCGATCTGGGCAAAGCGCTCCGCAAGGCGCTTCTGCGCGCGCTCGGCCATATCATAGACCCGGGGGTTAATTTCTGAAATTTTCATCAGGTAAGCTCCATTACTATTTCTTTGAATTTCCTGCCGCGCTCGGCAAAGTTCCTGAATTTATCGAAAGCCGCGCAGGCGGGGCTAAGCAGGACGATATCACCCTTCCCGGCAAAGCCGGAGGCCGCGATGACCGCGTCCTTGAAGTCATCGACCTCCACGACCGGCAGGCAGGAGTCAAGGAAGAGCGGTGAATTGACGATGGCGTTGTATATCTTCCCTGAGGTGGCGCCGGTAAGAATGACAGCCTTGGCCATAGAGCAAAGATCGTCTCCGAGGCCGTCAAAGGGGATGTGCTTATCGTAGCCGCCCACAATGACTATCGGCTTTGTGCGCATGGCCCTTAGTCCTGCGGCGGTACGGGTGGGGCTTGTGCCGATAGAGTCGTTTATGTAGGTCACGCCCCTAAGCTCGCGCACTCTCTCAAGACGGTGCTCCACGCCCTCAAAGCTCATAGCGACCTTTCTGCATACATCGTCAGGGACAAGTCCTTCGGTGGCGGTAAAAGCGGCCATATAATTCAGTACATTATGCTCACCGGGAAGAAGAATATCGCCGGTGTCCATGATCTTCCGCCGCTCACCGTTTTTCACGCGGTAAACTGTACCGTCAAAGAGCTCTGTGCCCTCCGGGACATGGCTTCCGCCGGAATACCACACTACATTACTGTGAGTGTGGGAGGCGTAGTAGTCGGAATGTTCATCCTCAAGATTCAGGACAAGGCGGGCGCCGGATGACTGATTTTCGCAGATGGCGCGTTTTGCGTCCATATAGTCCTGAAAGTCCTTATGCTTATCCAGATGGTTGGGGCTGAGATTTGTAATGACAGCCACATCGGGATGGCAGTACATACTGTGCAGCTGGAAGGACGACAGCTCAAGAACGCAGATGTCGTCGGATAATATATCAGGAGTCTCGCACAGAAGCGGATTTCCGATATTGCCGCCCAGATGCACCCGGTATCCGGCGCCCTCAAGGAGTCTGGATATTATAGTACTGGTGGTGGTCTTGCCGTCGGAGCCGGTGACCGCAATTATCCTGCAGGGGCAGAGTGCCATGAATACCTCCATCTCGGAGGTGATGACCGCTCCCCTGTTCTTCGCGCTCTCAAGATGCTCCTCAAAGGGCATAAGGCCGGGAGTACGGAAAATAATATCCTCGTTAAGACCCTCCAGATAATCTTCGCCCAGTCTCAGCTTCACGCCCAGAGCCCGGAGCGTCCCGATGTCTTCGCCCAGTTTATCCTCGGTACGCATATCGCAGGCGGTCACATCACAGCCGTTTTTTGCCAGAAGCTCTATAAGGGGCTTATTGCTCACGCCGATGCCAATGACGGCAATACGCTTATCCTTTATGCTGTTTACATACTCATTCAGAGTCATTAATAATCACCCGTATATTATATTTGCATTACAAACTTGATTATTATAAATCTTTTCCGGGCATTTTACAAGAATATTGTTGACTTGCGGCTCTAAAATGGGTAAAATGACCCATGTTGAGCAGGCCGAACGACCGCGGACACAAGCCGAAAGGCTGTGGATGAGGAAAGTCCGGGCTCCATAGGGCAAGGATAACGGGTAACGCCCGCCAGGGGTGACCCTCGGACAAGTGCAACAGAAATAAACTGCCTCCGTCAGCGGAGGTGATGGTGGAAAGGTGAGGTAAGAGCTCACTCATCGGTCGGAGACGATTCGGTGCTGTAAACTCTATCCGGAGCAACACCGTGGGAGGACATATGATCTGCCCGATCGTCCTCAGGAGGTGGCTGAAGCCTGTCGGCAACGGCAGGATTAGATAGATGGTCGTTTAAGACAGAACCCGGCTTACAGACCGGCTCAGCGACATATATGCGGGTATGGTGGAATTGGCAGACACGCCGGATTTAGGTTCCGGTGGGCAACCGTGCAGGTTCAAATCCTGTTACCCGCACCATAAAAGAACGCTAATTTGTCTACCAGACAGGTTAGCGTTTTTTCATGCCCGCAGGGGCAAAATCA